>CAYSOI010000235.1:0-6921 GCA_964432425.1 uncultured Opitutales bacterium
TGGGCTGTTTGGCTTGCACATTTTTTGCCCGAAGTGGCTTCATCACATTGAGGAAGGGGAGGGCAAGAGAGACTCCGGTTCCCCGCAAAAGGTGTCGTCGGCTTAGCAGCCATTGTTGAGATTGGAAGTGCATGGATCAGTTACATCATGATTGAGTTCAGGATTGGTACATCAGTCTCTAATAGCCGACACCAGCCGGATTAGTTTCCTGTATTTGAGGAGTCACCGGTATTCGAAGTGTCACCGGTTCCACTGACAATGACCTCCCGGCTGGCAATGACCTTGATGCGGCCGGTTTGGGTAAACTGATTGTCCCAGTCGACTTCCATGTCCCAGGTAATTTGCTTTCCTACACTTGGCAGGATGCCCGGGCCGGCGGCTCCGGTTAGGGCTGTCGCAGTCAGTGCATAGGTGGCACCGTTATCGGTCGACCATTTGACAGTGATGGTACAAGGGTGATTATCAGCTACGGCCAGGTCGTAAAAAATCTCCATGTGCTTAGTGCCTTCGATCTGGGTTGCGGTGACATTGGAGACGACAGGGGTGAGGTTGTTGTCGGTTTGACTGGTTTCGGAAAGTGCAAAAGATCCGGCGATCCGGAATCCAAAGTGGTCGTTACCTCGGTCTTCTTCATCCGAAAACCGCATTGCGGCCTGCAAGGTTTCCAGATGGTAATTCCATGAACCGCCACGCCAGCTACGTAGGGTGGAGCCTTGCTCTTCAATCAGGGGGTCCGTTACCGCGGCAGTATCGTAGGGAGCTACGTAGTTATCGGCCATCCATTCCCAGGCATTTCCTGCGAGGTTGTACAGGCCGAAGGGGTTGGGGGTGCCGCTTATCGCAGCACGTACGTGGTGAGTGGCTACCGAAAGATCTGCCTGATTCCAATTGGCATCGGCGACGTCCGTACCGTCATGAACGGCGTAAGTGAAGCCTTGCCCACCTTTGGCGGCAAATTCCCATTGTGCTTCCGTTGGGAGGCTCACGCCGTAAAAGTCGGCAAAGGCCTGGGCTCCCCACCAACGAACAAAAGTAACCGGCCATTCCGCAACCTCGGCCTGCGTCGGCAAGTTTGTGGCGGCCGCAGGGTTTTGTTCGGTCCAGTTGGCCAATTCGTCGGATAAATTTTGGCCAGCTCCACTCCAGTCATCGAAATCATTCAGAATGGTCGGGAGAAGGGTGCCTTTGGTGGCTCCGTAATCTTGATAATTACAAATATCGTACCAGTGGAAGTCATCTGCATTGTAGGGATCTTTAACGTAGAATTCATCGCTGCTTTCATTGAATCCGATGTAGGAAATGTTCAATGGGTTTTCCGGTTCAACGTCTCCTGTAAAGGGATCGCCGTCTCCAGTGCCGTCACCATTGTCATTGTCATCATGATCTTTCAGGACACGGATGCCGTCCAGGTTGTAGAAGACTTTCTGGTAGTAGGAGGAATTAATCGAGCCCTGTACCAAATTTTTGCCCACATCCGGACCGGAGGTGCCTGTCACAATCTCAACCAATCCTGCCGAATAGGCCGCATTGAGGAACTCAACATACTGGGCATTGGTAATCTCGGCTTCACTCATGGAGTAAGCACTCACGGTCACTTCATGTTCTGGTGCTGCCGCTTGTTGGTCCGGAGACCCGACCAGAGAATTGCTGCCCATGGTAAAAGTTCCTCCATCAATGCCTTTCATGGAGATACTGGTGGGGAGTGCGTTGCTTGTTCCCTGAACATTTGTCAGGAGAAGAAGGCTGGTGAGTGCTAGGTACTTTTTCATTTGGATTAAATTCTTGGGAAAGCTGGTATAGGTTAGTTCTGTATCAAGGGGGGGGCGATGTACGATGACTGGAGTAATGTACGGCGTGTCGTGTTTCGCTGCAAGGCAATAGGTGTAACAATTGCCACCAGAGGTGTATTGCGATCCGGGGCGATAAATTCAGCAAAGTCGATCAATGGCGGCTTGTAGGGTTTTGCGGGATTGGGTCAGACCTGCAAAACCTCCGAATTCGATGCCGCAGTAGCCGCTGAAGTCGGAATCGTTGACGATTTTGAGCATCTTGTCGTAGTCAAGGGGCATGCTATTGTGATGGTCATCCCAGACTCGGTCTTTAACAGAAACGCCTTTGGCGAAGGGGAGGAGTTTTTGGATGCCACGGTAGGAGTCATAACTTTCGCCTTGTTTGATGCGGAAGTTGCCAAAGTCGGGCAGGGTACCGCAACGGGGATGGTCGACCTTTTCTATCACTTCCACCAACCAGTCGGCATTGCTGGAGAGACCACCGTGGTTTTCAACTATGACATTGAGGTCCATCGCCGCACCGAGTTCGGTAAGTCGGGCCAGACCATCGGCGGCGAGTTTGACTTGTTCTTTCCAAGTCCCGGAGCTTCCTGCGTTCACCCGGATGGAATGGCAGCCAAGGTACTTCGCAGCATGAAGCCATTTTTTGTGATTCTCTACGGTTTGACTGCGGCGGGCGTTGTCAGAATCACCGATATTGCCTTCACGGTCGCACATGATAAGAAGTGATTTTACCCCCAGATCGCTGGCCCGTTTCTTCATTTCGTCGAGGTAGCACTTGTCCAAGGCCTTATCCATGAAGAACTGGTTTACGTATTCGATGGCATGAATGCCGTGATCTTTGGCCACCTTGGCAAAGTCGAGGTTGTCGATTTTGCCAGCTCGGATTTCTCTATTGATCGTCCATTGAGCCAGGGAGATTTGAAAGCGTGGTTTCTTTTTCTCGGCGGCGGAGATTTGATTGGCGATCAGAGCCAGAGTTGCGACGGATGATTGAGAGAGGAAGGCACGACGTTTCATAGTGTTTGAGAGAAAGTCGAGTGTCTTTCCTTTTAGCAAGAAAATCTGCAAAACCCAACATTGAGTGAAGTCAAATGGTATTTGGCACACTCTAAGCTTGCATGCGTGAGATTAATATTAGAATGGACAGTTCACGATTCTGTTACATTATTTCCACATATGCTCCCTGAAAATTTCTCCCGGAGGGTAGCCGTTTTTACCTTGGCTGCCGGAATTTTAACCTTCGCGAACTACACCAGCCGCATCGACGCGGACCCCCTGCACAAGGATGAGCTGTTGATCCACTATCTCTTCGATGAAGGCAGTGGCGAGGTTGCCGTGGATAGCAGTGGGAATTCCATGGACGGGGTCATCGTCGGGGCACCGGAGTGGGTGGCAGGAAAGTTTGGTCAGGCTCTGGATCTGGCAACAGGAGCAGCTCTCCGAAGCAATGACGCAGCTGGGCAACACATTCAAATTCCTGAGATCGCATTTGGTGGAGAAGTCTCAGTGAGTATGTGGATCAACCGTGATGTTCAGACACAGTGGGCTCGGCTTTTTGAATTTTCCAATGGTTTGAACAACAGCCCCTTCTGGGTTGCGATGGAGAATACCAGTAACAATCTCTTCTTCCGCTTGTGGGATACATCTGTGGGGAATCGGGATCTCAGAGGAGTGAATCTCTTCGAAGATGAGACATGGGATCACTTTGCTGTTACAGTGAATGCAGATGGGAATGGGTCCTCCCGGATGGAAGTATTCAAAAACGGAGTATCCGTGGGAAATCTCAATAATGCGAGTCCTGTTCCAGCTCCGGTCAGGACAATCAACTACATTGGTCGGAGTACTGGCAATGACCAATACGCCGACATGCAAGTCGATGACTTCCGGCTTTATGACATTGCCCTGACTCCGGCTGAAGTCGCGATCATTGCCAATGAGCTGGAAGATTCCCCAGTGATCACCCCTCCAGTGATCACTCTTAATGGTGACGAGACCATCTACCTGACCGCTGGAGATACATTCACCGATCCAGGCGTGGTAGCCAAAGATGTAAATGATGCAGACCTGACACCTGTTGTTACTTATGAGCATGTGATCGCTTCGGAAAGCCTGGTTGCCAGATGGGCATTGGATGGAGATCTGGTGGATGCCTCCGCCAATCAGCATGACGGAGTGCATGTGAACACGACCAATACCAATCTGGAAGGTGAAGGGATTGTGGGGGGCGGCTTGGCATTGGATGGCGTGAATCAGACCATTCGTATCCCTCATGCCGAGACATTAAAGCCAGCTGAAGCGATCACGATTTCAGCCTGGATCAAACCCACGGATCTTACCACCAATCAATACTATGAAATCTATCGCAAGGAAGATGGCAATGACAGGCATTTGCTTTCCTTTCAGGGGAATGGGACCATTCTTGCCTTTGGACTGAAGGCAGGTGACGCCTACACGGAGATGGATTATACGATTGATCCGGTTGATTTCACAGACGGTGAATGGCACTTGGTTACGGCGGTATATGCCGAAGGCTTAATGGAAATTTATGTGGATGGTGTTTCCGCAATGAATCAGGTTGCGGTTGGCACACCAGGCGTCGCTGGCACGGCAAACGCATTTATCGGTTCCAACAATGGGAACAATGAGTTTTTTAACGGGATCATCGATGATGTTCGAATCTATTCCATCGGGCTTTCTGCAGAACAGGTCTTGGCCATGTGGAATGATGGTAAGTCTGAAGTCGAAGCCGACAGCATCGATACTTCAACGCCTGGAATTTGGAGCGTAGTCTATACGGCTACGGATACAAATGCGGTTAGCTCCACTCTGAAAAGAAAAGTCATCATTGTGGATGCCGAGACACCGATACTCTCTCTCAATGGTGACGATCCGATCATTCTCGAAGCAGGCACGCCTTTGGTCGATCCGGGAGCTACGGCGAAAGACGGACAAGGCACTGTTTTGGATGCCGATGTAAAAGGCACCCCCTTTATCGTTGATCACTGGCATGACCAAAGTGGCAACGGGAATCACTTGACCCAGCTTTCAGAAGATTCCACTCCCGTTTACGACTCTGCCGGATTCAATGATAAACCCACCTTGATCTTCCAGGGTACGGATGAACTCTCCAATCCCTATGTAAAAGAAATTCATTCCTTCAAGGACTTCACCTACATCGCCGTACATGAGTTTGACGATCCACTCACCCCGAACTGGAACACCATCGTCGGCATTCAGGATATCAACTCCGCAAATGGCCTCGTCCTTCTCCAACGCATGAATGATAATGACCAGATCGGGATGCACCATGCTGGCCGTAATGGTAACGCAAGGGTAAAGGTGGATGTTCTGTACGGGCCAAGAGTTTCCATCCTCTCACGGGCAGGAGGCTTAGGCAAAGGACTGGACGCGGAAGTCACCGTTTCCTCCAACGGTATCGTGTCCACTGGCACACAGACCTGGGCTGCCGAAGTCTCCACCTCCCGCCTTCAGGTTGCAGGTAGACAGCAAACCAGCATGAACTATTTCTCCGGGAAAATCTCAGAAATCATTGTCCTCGGTGCAGGTCTTTCTGCAGAAGACCGGGAGAAAGCAGAAGGTCATCTTGCCCACAAGTGGGGACTGGAAGGGGACTTGCCGGTGGATCACCCTTATCTTGATGCATCTCCGGACCAATGGACGCCTGCAGATCTGCCGTCCATTGCAGGTTGGTACGATGCCACGAATGTTTCCAACGAGAGTGTGAGCAAAGAATTTACTCTGAAATATAACTATGCAAATGGAAGTGACATTGCCGCCTATCCGATCACCCGAACTGTGGTTGTGGAAGACACGACTCCTCCAACAATTTCCCTTGTCGGGGAAGATACCATCAAAGTGCGTACGGGAAATCCCTTTGTAGATCCGGGAGCAGTGGCGGAAGATAGTTTTGATGGGCCCCTGATCGTCAGCTCTACAGAAATTGCCTGGAATCAACTGCAGGCACAAGGTTATCACCTAAGTGGCCGGGACAATGCCTGGGTGAACCTGGACTTCAATGGGGGTTTGATGGATTTGGAGCCTTTGGGAGATCCTGTCCCATTTGCCAGTGGACCTTTTGGCATCGGGATGCACGTCGATGGGGATCAGTTTTGGCATCAATTGGGAACGGGAATTAACCGAAATGATGACTACCAGGTGTTATTCACGGGTGTTTTCCGTCCATTGCAGGATGGCAATTATCGTCTTGGGGTGGATTGGCCAGATGATCGTGCCTCTGTCTGGATTGATCTCGACCAGGATGGGCGTTTCGAAATCAACGGGGATGATGGCAATGAGTGGATGAACGAAGGCCCACAATATGGTTATTCAACAGTGACTCTGGCTGCGGGTGAAGTATATGACGTTGCGATCAGCTATCTGGAATTTGCAGGAGGTGCCCGAATCATTTCCTACATCGATATTCCAGGACTTCTCCGGCAAACCATTAACCCAGCCGACCCGGAGCAAGCGGGTTATTGGGGCACACGAAACCCAGTGGATGTGAACACTCCCGGCACCTACACGATTACCTACACGGCTTCCGACAGGGCGGGAAATGAAGTGACAACGACACGTACGGTGATCGTCGATGACTTCCCCCAAGCACCAACCATCACGCTTCAGGGCGGAGAGCACATTCGACATGCGATTGAAGACCCATATGTGGACCTGGGAGTTCTGATTGAAGACTCGGAGGGCAATGAAATCCAAGGGGCGACACCTACGATTGGCGGCACTCTGGATGAGTCACGCCCTGGCTTTTACACAGTTACTTATGATTATGAACATGATACCGATGGTGCTGCGGACACTGTCGTGCGGTTTGTAGAAATCTTTGATAACAAGCCACCAACCATCACACTGGAAGGCGGCAATGAAATCGAAGTGATTTTGGGAGAAGCATTTGTTGAACCTGGAGTCACCGTTACGGATAATTCCGGGGAAACGCTTCAATTTGTAAGTACCGCCGACATTCCTAGAACTGGCCTTCAACTTCATGTGGATGCCACCTACCTCGAACAATTCTTTGCTCCAGGAGATGTGGTTAGAGAATGGACAGACCTTTCCGGTCACAACCGGCATATGAATGGCGTCCGCGGAGAACCTA
>CAYSOI010000236.1:0-6883 GCA_964432425.1 uncultured Opitutales bacterium
GCAATGCCCATTCCCATCTCCAGGCCACCTGGATGGGACCTGAACTCACTGTGCCCGTACGGAATGGTTTACCTGTCCTTGGCACTTGGCAACAGATCTTTCATCTTGAGTGCGACATCAAACCCCGACAACGAACTATCGTTGTGACAGTTACAGGAGGTTAACCCCCTCTTCCGGTGTAGGGCCGAGCCTGTGAGTTCAATCAGCCATCTTCTGGGATAAACCGAATGACCCGCAAATCCATTAGGGCTTGCTTGAGTTCTCCTTCTGATTTGAGGACGATCTTGGTGTCGGCAGCAGACAGGGAAATGTTGCCAATTTTCTCTGTTTTGAAATCTTCCCAGCCTCCACTTTTGTGAACTTTGCCAGAGAGAACTTTTTCGCCATTGGTCAGGAGTTGCCAGTTGTTTCCTGAAGCTTTGTCGCTGACTGACCATTCCCATTCCACTTTGTATTCTCCTGGGCGATCGAGGACAATTGTCCACTCGGCTCGATCTTCGGAGGAAGTCCACCAGCCAATGGCATCGAAGTCAGCCATGTACTCGATACGATTGCCGGAAAGTCGGCATTTTTTCGCACGGAGTTCGATGATTCCATCTTTGCCAGGGCGGACTCGTGCCGACATGGCTGAGTGGAGGTTTGGTCCTTGAAGCTTAGGTTTACCAAGGGTTGCAAGGTAAGCTAGAAGATCAGCTAGATTTTGGGGCGAGAGTGTGTTTTCTAGTCCGTTTGGCATAAGGGAGATGCCGAGGGATATGAGCTTTTGAATTTCTTGACGTGGAAGATTCTTGGAAGAACCGTCGGGAAGCCTTAGAGTGAGGTGATTGGTAGACTCAGATTCAATCATGCCAACGTGGGTTTGCCCAGAGTTAGTTTGGATTTCGTAGGATACGTATTTGTCTTCAATTGCTCGGTTGGGGTCCAGAATGGCGGTCAGAAGGCTATCTTTGGAACGGTCGGTAAGGGCAGCTATATCAGGTCCGACAGAGTTGCCTTGACCTTCCGCGATGTGGCAGGCTGAGCAGGTGTTTTTGAAATGAGTTCTCCCTGCGGTTGCATTGCCTTCTAGTTGAAGGACAGATTTATGGGCTTTTACCACTTGATCACGTGGAGTCAGAGATGCCTTGGAATATTCAAGGCGATTGAGAGTATTCGTATCAAGTTGGGACGCCTTGATTTTACCATTTTCCAGAGCTTTTTTAAGTTCAGCTTTCCAGGGCTCTCGGGAGATCAAAAGTTGAGTTGCACGTTTGCGACTTTTGGGTGTTAGATTGGGCCAGCGTTTGAGGAGGAGTCTTGGGGTGTCTTTGGAAGCTTGCTCGCCGAGGGCGTCGAAAACGGTGTCCTGTAGCTTTGGGGGAAGATTGGGTGCTAGGAGTTTGGTGAGGTCATTGGGATCTTTGGATAGGAGGGCAAGCAGACGGATCGCTTCTGAGTGGGTATTGGCTTTTTCAGGGAGTTGGGAGGCGTGGGCGGAAAGAGCTTTGCGGGCTTGGGCGTCTTTGGCGAGGGCGGTCATGATAGCAAGCTTCCAGGGTTCGAGGGTCTTGGTGCCTTCGAGGGAGGCGAGGAGGAGGTCAATGGATTTGCGGGAATCCCAGGCCACGGCCATGTTAGCCAGGGTCTGGAGGGTTTGGGGTTGTTGTTTTGGGAGAGTGAGTCTTGTCAGGAGTTCATCAATATTGCTTTTGGAGACTGAAGATAGAGCAGTTGCTGTAACGTAGGGATCATTTCTATGAACTCCCAGGATTGTACCAAGAGAGGATGAGCTGGATGTCGCATTTGCCATTTCAATCGCAACAAATGGTTCAAGGATACGAGAAGCAGAGTAGTGGGGATATTGCTTTTGTCTTTGAGCTATGATTCGAAGCCCGGCACGAATTACATTCGGATCCAAATGCCAATCTGTAGCTTCAAGGGTATCGCGTCGAAATTCTCCCTCAGTATGAAGGATGCCTAAAGCATGGACTAAGGCTTTAGGGTTTTCATGATTTCTGGCAATTCGGTTTATGTTCCAGGAATCTATGTTCTTCCCCCAAAGGATCATCTGATGGGCAAGGTCACGGCGGGCACCATTCTGACTGGAAAGTTCTTCAGTGGGTTCCCCTAAAGTGGGTTTAGGGTGTTGGATACCTTTGCGGATGATGCGATAGATCCGGCCTTGATCATGGCCTGCCCGTATGTCGATTTCTTTTTGACGGTCGAGGGGGATCCATTCGGAGTGTTCGATGACGGCACGGTACATGTCTGCTACCCAGAGTGCACCGTCGGGGCCGGTTTTGACGGAGACAGGGCGGAACCAGTTGTCGGTGGAGGCGAGGAATTCAGACTGCTCCTCTTCTTTTGCACGGTGGGACCTGAAGGTGATTCCTTTTTGGGTGAGGATTTGGCGGCTGACAAGGTTGTGGACGGGCTCGCAAATAAAGACATTGCCGTAGTATTGTTGGCCGAGGAGGGTGTCTCGGTAGAAGTTTGGGCCGCAGACGGAGGTGAAGCGGTTGGCTCGGTCGGGTTGGTTGAAACGTTTTTGAGTTTGGCTGATTGGGTAGACTGGGGCTGCACCGGGAATCCTGGGTACTGTGACTGCAGCTTTGGGGGCTTGGACATGGGGGTTACGGGAGAGGAGTTTGTGGTTGAGAGGGTAGTGCCAGAGGGGATTGGAATTGTTGCAGCCGAACCAGTTGCCCCAGTCATCCCGGAAGCGGCCGTGTTGGGTTTGGCCGGACAGAAGTTCGTGTTCGTGGGTGAATGGGTTGATGCGGAGATCGTGCCCGCGTATGTCCAGGACTTTCCCTGTTCTGGTAGAACGAATTTTTCCTCCTCCGTCGCCGTTGGCAATGTGGAGCCAGTTGTCCAGGCCCCAGGCAAAGCCATTTACACGGTGTTGTTGGTTGGAGCGGGCGAATCCGGTGAACCATACTTCTGTTTTGTTCGCTTTCCCGTCTCCGTTCGTATCTCTTGCAAAAAAAATGTCAGGTGCCGCAGTGATGAGGGCACCATCTTTCCATACTTTAATGCCAGTTGGGCAGACTAGGTTATCAAGAAAGATAGTGGCTTTGTCGTATTGGCCGTCTTGGTCTGTATCCGTGAGGATTTTGATGCGTCCACCTGGGACGTCGTGAGGGTCGTCTGGTTTGTTCCAGGTAAAACCCTTCGGGTAATCCCGCATTTCGACGACCCAGAGGCGACCTTGGGGATCCCAGTCGAAGGCAACGGGATCCATGACGAGGGGTTCGGCGGCAACGAGTTGGACTTCGAGTTCGGGGTTGTTGACTTGGATTGTTGCCAGGGCTTCCTCCGGGGAGAGAGGTTGGTCATTGGCAGAACGGCGATTATCCCGAGGAGGTTGACCCAGGCGATTGAGGATGTTCTTGGTGATTTGTATTACGGCTGGATCCTTGCCTTTCAAGCCGTGGGACCAGTCCGTAGTGCCTGTGGTGACCACCGTGCCCCCATGGGTGTAGGTTCCCAGCACTGCCGCACCAATTCGGTCTTTTGGGAAACGGTCGTACCAGTAGCTGTCACCAGGAGCCCATCTTGCCGGGCAAGTGGCCAGAATGGTGAACGATTTGGGGGTGCCATCTTTGTAGGTGGGGTAGGGCAGTCCATCCTTCCATTCCATTTCACAGCCATCACACTCGTAACCGACGATGGTGTCCTTACCGCCAAATCGTTCATCCCGTTTCAGATCCGTCCCTTCAAATAACCAATGATCGGGGCGATGTACTTTGAAGGAGGCTTTACCATCCATGAATTGGCCATGACTTTTGTGATAACCTCCCCAGAGGAAGCCGACTCCCGTGAGTTCATTTTCCGGACGACCGATCAAGTGATGCCCCCACAGTGTACTGAGGAGCTTGTGGTCAGTAGTTCGGTAATGTGGGTCGAGGTTGTACCATTGTTTCCAACAGGTCAGGTCTCTGCCATTTCTTTCACTGCGAACCTGCCAGCAACAGGTGTTTCCGCTCATGAATGCCACATTTCCTCCATCTGCAATGTACTGCTCCAGATTGTCCCGCATCGGGGTGGACCAGTATTCATCGTGGCCCAGACTTAGCACCAGGTTGTAGTGCTTGAGGATTTCCGGGTGAAACTCCAGGTCATTATTAGCGGCATAGTCCAGAACATACCCATTCGACTCCGCCCAGGCGACAAAAGGGAGTTCCCATTTGCCAAACTGCGAACGCAGAGGACGATCGAACGAAACCCGGTGTCCCTGCAGACCATCCCGATCATGGTAGGAATACAGGCTGTGACCACCCCAATTCGTGTAGGCGGTGTAGGTATTGGTCGCCAACTGAATAAGGATCTTGGTTTTAGTGCCGGGTTTGGCTGCCCGAACGATAAAGAAAAGGGTGGATTTGGCTCCTGTGGTTTGGAGGGTGGCTTCATAGTAGCCGCTATGCCAATTCATCGGGATGGTAAACTTGTAGGAACTCGGCCAATTGCAGCCATGTGAAGAAGCTCGATCCGGGATCGGTTGCGGAGAACATGCGATGTTCTTTGCATCAAAGATATGGTCACGTTTCGCTGACACCCGACTGATCGAAACAGACACCAACTTTTCACTGCTGGACAATTGCAGGGAAACTTCCTCTCCCGGTGCATAGCTGACTTGATCCGCATAACCTAAAACAAACGGGGCTTTCGGCTGCATCTGCTCTGCAAAACCTGGGATAGTGATTAACGCTGGATAAACCAAGGTTACCGACAAGAACAGAAGGTGCTTTTTCATGTAAAGAACCTGATAAACACTCCGGCTCTTCAGGCGAGTAAAAATTGTTCTCTATTCTTCTTTCCGAAACTGCCACATCCCAGGGTGAGAATCCGGGTAAATCAGCTTTGCATAGTACACCCCAAACTGTTGTGTGGCCATGGGTCTTAATGTGTGTTTACGAGTCATAAACATTCCAGGAATCCAGAACTCCTTCCCGAATGATCCTTCCATCAGGTTTCCCCTCTCGAATTTGATAGAGCACCGATAACTCCTCGTCCACCGCCCGATATCCACGAGTGTGATAAACCAGAAACCATCGATCCTTGCTCAATTGAGACCCTACCGTAGCATGTGGACTCACATTGTCCTCTCTCCGATCACCCTCAATCGTGCTACTTTGAATCAACGGCCCCACCGGAATAATTTGAATGGTACTTAGGTTCCCTAACAAAGATTGAGCGGCACACCCTGCAATCCCTATCAAATGAAGAAACTTAATCGCATAAATACAGCCTGACAGGCTTATGATTTGAAACAAGCTTCAGATTGGGCTACTTTTCCAAAATATGCGTTCGTCCATTGTTCAACACTTTACCTACAGGCTCTTTGTGGGGAGTTGCCAGAGCCGTTCCAAGAAAGACGCAAAATGACAAATGGATACGTCTGCTGATTATTTCAGAAAGACCCGTTGCAGAGACTATAAAATTAAAGTTCAGATACCTGTTGAAACGTACATCAAAAATGACTGTTCAGATGTTTGATGTAACCGATCAGGGTAACCGCCACATTCATCTCAAAAATTGTAAGCAAAATAGGTGGACTACGCAGTACTTGGATTTCACCAAAGATGCACGCCGAAATGATGGCGGATAAACGACATTTAAACCTGATCATATTATCGACGATATTTTCTTCTTCGTTAAGCCAGAAGAAGATACTGATAATGTCGAATTGTATATTGATGAAGTAGTGTTGTTTGATGCTGCAAATCCATAAACAAAACAACTGCCACCTCCTAAGAAGTGGCAGTTGTTGAAAATGAGGAATAAACCGTAGTTTACTTGCAAGCTTTGTTGAAGCGATGAACCCGGCCAGTGGTGTTCCACTCGGCAACGAAAATATCGCCATTTGCATTGAAGCAAATTCCGTGAGGAGCCGTAACGATTCCAGGACGCCAAACATCCTTCGGCGTGCGGTTGGTTTTTACTTCTTTTTTGTTGGTGTTGTGACCTACGTGAGCAACTGCTTTTCCTTCTTTGTCGAGAAGGGTAACACGGCCCGCAAGTTCACCAATCAAAGCCAGGTCTCCCTGGATATCGATGTCTGCAGGGAAAAGGAGGTCTTTGGCAACGATGCCAATGTATTTGCCGTCTAAGCCCAGATGTACGACACGATTGTTAGCACGGTCAGTTGCAAGGATACGTGCAGGTGAGAAGCGGTTATCGATTACAAGCTTATGCATCGTGCGAAAGCTGTAAGGGGCTGCTTTACCACCAAATGATTTGAGGTATTTGCCATTTTTATCAAATTTATGGCAGTAGTCGGAGGAGTATCCGTCAGCTGCATAGATATTTCCGTCTTTGTCAATGTCGACTCCTGTAAGACGAAGCTTGCCGCCTCTTTTGAGGTCATCTGGAATGCTTTTCGCTTCAATCTTCAGTTTTACGTCTCCTTCCAATGTCATTTTGAGGATTTCCTGGCCATTTACACGCACTGCGTAAATGAATTCACCTTCCTTGGTTTGACGAATGACGAAACCATGGAGGTCAGATGGAGCTCCTTTTACGTTGCGGATCCACTTTCCGTCATTTCCGTAAACTTGTAGACCCGCGTTCGCATCCCCGACGCTGACGTAGATGTCACCTTTGGAGCTGGCGCCGATGTCACCGTGCATGTTGCCGAGGTTGGCACGACCTTCCGGCAATTGAAGCCAGTCGTCCTGAGCCGTATATTTAGGGGCACCCGCAAAGATTTGCGAGGCTGCGAGAAACAATGTAGTGAGAAGGAGCTGTCGATTTGATTTCATTAGTGAAAAACGTAAAAACGCATGAGGAACTAAGTGCCCTCTTGAAGATTGTCTATGGCTAATATTCCAGATCCGTTATTTTTGCAGGTCATTGTTGCGAATTTCTGAAAGTTTGTTCGCCATTTTCTTCTTAAATTCCT
>CAYSOI010000237.1:0-6868 GCA_964432425.1 uncultured Opitutales bacterium
TGGCGAACTTCGTTTTCGGCTTCGCGGACACTGAGTTTTTCGGAAACAATTTTTTCAGCCAGTTCTTTGCGGTCCTTTTCAGAAGGCAGCCCCAGGAGTACTTTGGCTTGGCCTACGGATAGTTTGTCAGTCCTGAGATGGTGTAGCAGATCTCTGAACCCCGCCTACCATGAGCGAAACTAATCAATAAAGAGTTAAAATCGAAAAAACAAGAAAGTCCACACCCCCATAAATCGGAGTCACTAAATAGTAACACCCCATCTCAAGCGCCTCACCCCTCGCCCCCCTTCCATGAGCTACACTAATAATAACTAGGTGTTTCTGGTTTATTCGTTACTCACAAATTCATTTCCATTGAAAACCGTCTCCATTCTGCATTCTGGGAGAATTCCATAATACCTATTCCCCCACCCCCTAAATCAATATGGCAAAGGCATCTTCTCAAAAGACCTCAATGGCTTCCGCAGATCTGAACGCGATCTACCAAGCACTGGACAGAATCCAAGCGATTATCGAATTCAATCTCGATGGCACCATTGTGAAAGCAAACGATAATTTCCTCAAGACAATGGGTTATGAGGCTGATGAAATCATTGGTCAGCATCATCGAATCTTCTGCCAAGAGGAATATGCACAATCCGAGGAATATCAGGAGCTTTGGGACCGGCTGAACAATGGCGAACCCCTCGAAGCCGAATACAAACGTGTTGCCAAAGATGGGTCAGAGGTCTGGCTACAAGCTTCTTACAATCCTGTACTGGGCTCCAGTGGTAAGCCTGTTCGTGTCGTGAAGTTTGCCACAGATATCACAGAGGCGAAACTCAAAAATGCCCAAGCCGAAGGAATGATTGAGGCCATCAATCGAGTCCAGGCGGTGATCGAATTTGACTTGGATGGAACGATCCTCAATGCGAACCAGAACTTTATGGATACGTTTAACTATAGCTTGGACGAGATTCAAGGCAAACACCACAGGATGTTTTGCGAGAAAAGTTATACTCAATCTGAAGCCTATGCTGATTTTTGGAAGAGATTGGGGGATGGAGAATTTGAATCCGGAGAATTCAAGCGAATTGCCAAAGATGGCTCGGAAGTCTGGCTACAGGCATCCTACAATCCGATTTTCGATTCCAATGGGAAGCTGCTCAAGATCATAAAATTTGCTTCGGATATCACGGCTGAAGTGAATCGGCGGAGCTTGGCTCTGCTGGAAATGGCAACCCCGGTCACTAAAATCTGGGATGGTGTATTGTTTGCTCCAATTGTTGGGATCATTGATTCTAAACGAGCTGTCGACATCATGAACAAATCTCTGTCCAGTATCGCCGAAACTCAGGCCCGCACTCTCGTATTGGATATCAGCGGCGTGGCAATGGTTGACACTGCTGTGGCCAATCACTTGATCAAAATCACCAAGGCGGCAGTGCTCATGGGCTGCAAGGCAATCATCTCGGGCATTTCTCCCGCTATTGCCCAAACCATTACTGAGCTTGGGATTGATTTAAGTTCGATCCATACAACCTCTACAATCGAATCCGCACTCAGGGAATTTATTTCTCAACCGGACACGGGGCCGAAGCTTATTTAATTAGTCTCCCCCCCTTCCTCGCTGATTAAGCGTTGTATCTTGAGATGGAAGCGAACGCCAAAATCGTAATCAATGATATGAGGAATGCTATGGTAGCGACCGTGCAAATTCCTTTGACCCGTAATATCCTGGAGCAATTCCGTGCCGATTTGCTGGCCAAGATCAAAACCAACTATTCTCCGAACCTGATCCTCAACTTCTCAGGATTGGATCTCATGGACCGTGGGGAATTTGAGGAGATTCAAAGCATCGTAGATATGGCCTATTTGATGGGCGTGAATTCCTACTTCGTGGGATTGAGTCCAGAAATTGCAGCCACCCTGGTGCTTTTGGATGTCAATACAGCCAACATTCAATCTGCATTGAACCTGGAAGACGCGTTTGCAACCATTGAGGAGTCACAATAGGAGGAGTGGGGCATGAATGTTTTGTCAGAATACAAATACCCGATTCAGGATGATAGGAGTCTGCATGTCGCCTTGGCTCAGATTCGGCAACAGGCCGTGAATATGGGATGCCCGGAATTCAAGCTAGCTGCCCTTCTCACCGTGGCATCTGAACTCGGTCGCAATATTTTGAAGTATGCTGGAAGTGGTACATTGTCTGTGAAAAAAGTTGAAGACCTGAACCAGATTGGGATCAGGATTTGTGCGAAAGATCATGGCCCTGGTATTGCAGATATCAGCCAGGCGATGATGGATAACGTCAGTACCAGTGGCACTCTTGGCCTTGGTTTGCCGGGAACCAAAAGACTTTCTGACGATTTCAAAATTCAATCCAATGTTGGCGAAGGGACAACGGTACAGTCGTTGGTATGGATTTGAGTGCGATGTCAGACCTTAAGGTTTTTGTGGAAAACCGCCCTTATCCGGGAGAGAAAAACAGTGGTGATCTTCCGTTCTTTTTCCAGGGGAAGGAGTCACTTCTGTTGGGGATTGCGGATGGGTTGGGACATGGGCCAAGGGCTCATGCCGTGACTTTACAGGTTGAAGAATATTTAAAGCAATATTGGCAGGATGACATCCTGAGAATGTTTGAAAATTTAGACCGAGCGCTCCAATCCAGTATCGGAGCCGCCATTGGTTTGGGGCATATCAATTTGCTGAATGGTAAAATGGAGTACGCAGGCATCGGTAATACCCGTGCTTATGTCCTCGGGGAAAAGAGTTATCGGTTCGTGTGTAACGATGGAATCGTCGGGCAAAAGATGCGAACTCCCTTGCTCCAGTCCTACCAACTGACTGAGGGGGATAAAGTCATCTTGACGACGGATGGAATCCAGGAACGCGTCTACAATGATTCCAGTCACCATTATGTGACCACCAACCCTGAAACAATTTCTCGCAGCATCGTTGAGCATTATGGAAAACTTTACGACGATGCGTCCTGTTTGGTTTTTGAGTTTTGAGATGGAATTGCTGGGCACATTTACTTTGAACTTTGAAGATCTGGTTTACGATCTGCGTAAAAAAATTTCGCAAATTGCCATGATGTTGGGATATGAGAAGTCGGCAGCGGTGAAAATTGCCGCTTCGGTTTCGGAAGTCTGCAAGGAGAGATTGGCTATCGATTTACACAGTGAGCTGACATTGTTTTACAATCCATCTCCCCGTTCCCTGCTCTTTCAGCTTATCCATCCAGAGCCCATTTCATCGAAAGTTGCCCTAAGCGCCCTCTTTCATCATCTTTCGCAAAGTACCACTGTAGCGGGGTTACATCAACTGCAGTTTTCGGAAGCCTTGCCCAATGCTTGCGAACGAACGGCTTCAAATTTCCTGGACCCGATCAAGGAGATTCTCAATGTCAAGAGCCGAGAAGAGTTGCTGGACGAGCTGGAGGCCAAGAATGCAGCACTTCGTGAGCACAGTGAACAATTGGAAGCCACTGTAGCCGAACGTACACGTGACTTCCAGCAAGCGAAGGAAGAAGCAGACCGCGCCAATCAGGTGAAGGGTGACTTTCTGGCCAATATGAGTCATGAGATCCGCACTCCAATGAATGCCATTATTGGTATGTCCTATTTGGCCTTGAAGACCGATCTCAACCCCAAGCAACGAGGGTACATTGAAAAGGTTCATAAGTCGGGCGAATCACTTCTGGGGATCATTAATGATATTCTTGATTTCTCCAAAATTGAGGCAGGCAAGATGGATATGGAGCATATTGATTTCCAGTTGGATGATGTGTTCGACAGCTTCATCAATATGATCGGCCTCAAGGTAGAAGAGCGGGGGCTGGAGTTATTGCTGAATATCCAGCATGATGTGCCCAGAGGCTTGGTCGGGGATCCTTTACGACTTGGACAGATTTTCACAAACCTAGGTAACAATGCCGTCAAGTTTACTGAATCCGGGGAAATTGTACTTGGAGCCAGGGTCATCTCTAGAGACGAGGATTCTGTCAGAATCGAATTTTCTGTGAAAGATACTGGCATTGGGATGACTCCGGAGCAGAGGTCGAAGATGTTTCAGTCCTTTTCACAAGCCGACACTTCCACGACACGGAAATACGGGGGAACAGGCCTGGGGCTGTCCATCTGTAAAAATTTAGCGGAAATGATGGGAGGCGAGATTTGGGTAGAGAGTGAAAAGGATGTGGGCAGCAGCTTCAATTTCACGGCTGTTTTTGGAGTCAGCAAAGAAATTCATGCGTCACCGAAGACCATTCCCACGGAAATCAAAAAACTGCGTTTACTGGTGGTGGACGACAATCAAAGTGCCCGCGACATTCTCTCTGAACTAATATCCATGCTCAAATTTGATGTCGATAAATGTGATGGAGGAAACGCGGCCATTGAGATGATCCAAAATGCAGAGTTCGAACAGAATCCATACAAATTGATTCTCATGGATTGGAAGATGCCGGGCATGGACGGCCTGGAAGTGGCAAAAGCCATTGAGTTAGACCCAGAGATTCAAGAGAAGCCACAAGTCATGATGGTGACAGCGTATAGCAAGGAGGATGTGGATTTTTCCGCTCAACAGTCAAATGTCATCGTCAAGAGAATCTTGAGTAAGCCAGTTAGCCCATCGACAATTTTTGACAGCATTATGGATGTCTTCGGCGTGGACATTCCTCGATCGAGCCGAAAGGCCATGGAGGAACACCTGGAGCATGAGCATATGGAACACCTTCGTGGTGCGGAGATCCTATTGGTGGAAGACAATGAGATGAATCAAGAACTCGCCAAAGAACTTTTGGAAGATGCTGGAATCCTCGTTACCATTGCTGAAGATGGGCAGGCTGCATTGGACGCAGTTTATCAAAAGAAATACGATGGTGTTCTGATGGATGTGCAAATGCCTGTTCTGGATGGATATTCTGCGACCAAAAAGATTCGGAAGGATCGGAAATTCAAGGATTTGCCGATTATTGCCATGACCGCAAATGTCATGGCTTCCGATTTGGCGAAAGCTGAAGAAGCAGGGATGAATGGTCACATAGGTAAGCCATTGAACGTCAATGAAATGTTCAAAACCATGGCCGAATGGATCACTCCTGCCAATCCAGCTCTCGCCCCTCGTGATCAACCCGGAAAGGGAAACTCGCCGGAGGATGAGATCCCGGAATTGGAAGGGATTGACACCCGGTTTGGCCTGAAAACTACCGCTGGGAACCGAACCCTCTACAAAAAACTCCTGAATAAGTTTTTTGAATCTCAGTCAGACTTTGCCGAGCAATTCAAGGCATCCCTGGAAGATGATGACCCAACTGCGCCAGAGAGGACTGCACATACTCTCAAAGGAGTTGCCGCCAATCTTGGAGCCAAAGCGGTTCAAGCGGCGGCGGCAGAACTGGAAACGGCCTGTAAGGAAGAGAAGCCCCAAGATATATTGATCTCAATTCTGGATTCCGTCGTTGAAGCACTACTGCCCGTGATTGCTTCCCTTTCCGATTTTTGCCAGATCCCGATGCATGAAAATGCTTCGGAGATCGTATCTGACTTTGATATCTCTGAATACATATCTGATCTAGAGAAAGCCGTTGGGCTATGTGAAGGTTATGATACTCAGGCAGGAGAACTCCTTGAACGAATAGAAGCTCAATCCAAAGGGCATACTGCCAATCAGAGCCTGCAGGATGCCCTATCTTACATCAATGACTACGAGTTTGAGGAAGCTGCCGAAGTGATCAATGAATTGTTAACAAAAACTAGTAGCTAAAAAATCAAGCCTCGATGAATAACTCTGAAAAACCATGCATCCTGATCGTTGACGACACGAAGGAGAATTTAGACCTTCTGACTGGCTTGCTTGAATCGGATTATAAAATTAAAGCTGCCCCAAACGGGAAAGTGGCCCTCAAGGCGGTCAAAGCTGGTGGATTACCGGATCTGATTCTTCTGGATATCATGATGCCCGAGATGAATGGCTATGAGGTGTGCGAAAGGCTCAAAGAAGATCCAGAGACTCGTAACATTCCTGTCATCTTTGTCACTGCAAAGAGTGAGATCGATGATGAAACCCGTGGGTTTGAGCTTGGGGCGGTGGACTTTATTGCCAAACCTATCAGCCCCCCCATCGTCGAAGCACGGGTCAAATCCCAAATACAGCTCAAAAAATCCAATGACACGATGCGGGAATTGCCTGAGAAACTGGGGCGCTACATCAGCCCTCAGATTGTTCAGTCGATTTTGGAGGGCAAAAGCGAAGCCAAAATTACTACTGCGCGGAAAAAGCTGACCATCTTCTTTTCCGACCTGTCTGGTTTTACCTCAACCAGTGAGTCTATGGAACCCGAAGACCTGACTTTCTGTATCAACACTTATTTGGATAAAATGTCCGAAACTGCCAACGACTTTGGGGGAACATTGGATAAGTTCATGGGAGATGGCATCATGATCTTTTTTGGAGACCCAGAAACAAAAGGGATCAAAGACGATGCTCTGTCCTGCATCGCGATGGCGAAGCGCATGCAGGAAGTCATCGAAGAACTTGTCGAAGAATTCCAAAGCCACGGAATCGACAAGGAATTGAAAGCCCGCATTGGGATTCATACGGGATACTGCAATGTCGGCAACTTTGGTAGTGAACGTCATATGGACTACACTCTGCTTGGACGAAATGTAAACCTGGCTAGTCGCCTCGAATCCAGCGGCAAAACTGGAAAAATTCATGTCTCCTCCGAAACCTACGCAATCATTAAAAATGACTACGAATGCGAACCCCGTGAGGAGTTAATTCAGGTCAAAGGCTTTGATCGTCCCCTTCAGACTTACTTTGTTAATTAAAACTTTCGCCGAAACGTGTTAAATCGTTAAATTAGTGCCCAGATGGGCAT
>CAYSOI010000238.1:0-1616 GCA_964432425.1 uncultured Opitutales bacterium
CCACTGCCGGAATACATTTTGCTCTGAATCCGGTTATGGCGAAGGTCGTAATCCAAGGGGCCCTGGCCGAGTCCTGCTTGCAGGATGGTGGGTAGAAGTATGGTGAAAAGGGTCAGGTAAATCGAGGAGCGGGTCATGATCGGGGAGATTAGCTTGCGATTTCTGAAGATGACCGCAAGTAAAACCCCAGCATGAAAACTTATCTGGAATTGTTGAATCGGGTATTGGAAGAAGGGGAGGTCCGCGAGGACCGCACTGGCACGGGAACGCGTTCCATTTTTGGGGCGCAGGTTCGCTATGATTTGCAGGATAGCTTCCCTTTGTTGACGACGAAGAAAGTGCATCTGAAGTCGATCATTTATGAACTGCTTTGGTTTTTACGTGGTGATACCAATGTCCGCTACCTTCAGGAAAATGGGGTTTCCATCTGGGATGAATGGGCCGATGAAAATGGTGATCTGGGGCCAGTCTATGGAGCACAATGGGTGGACTGGACGGCGGCCGATGGGAGAAGCATCAACCAGATTGAGCGACTGATTCACGACATTCGTAACAAGCCCGAAAGTCGGCGCCACATCGTCAGTGCCTGGAATGTGGGTGAAATTGATAATATGGCTTTGCCTCCTTGCCATGCACTTTTTCAATTTTACGTCGGTAAGGGTGGGACACTCAGTTGTCAGCTTTACCAACGCAGTGCCGACATTTTTCTGGGTGTGCCGTTCAATATCGCCTCCTATGCGATTTTAACTATGATGGTGGCTAAGGTCACCGGGTTGATACCCAAGGAATTTGTTCACACATTTGGTGACTTGCATCTCTACAGCAATCATGTGGAGCAAGCCAAACTTCAGCTTTCACGGGAGCCACGGGATCTGCCGCAAATGCTCATTAAGCGGGATGTGAAGGACATCAATGATTTTCGCTACGAGGATTTTGAGCTGGTCAATTATGACCCTCATCCTGGAATCAAAGCCCCTATTGCCGTATGATGCCTGAGTTGCACGCCGTAGTCGCCATGACACCGAGCCGAATTATCGGCAAGGGAAATGATCTGCCATGGCATTTGCCGGAAGATCTCAAGCAGTTCAAGAAGCTGACCACGGGCCATGCGATTCTCATGGGGAGGAAGACTTGGGATTCTATTGGCCGGCCTTTGCCCAAGCGCCGCAATCTTGTGATCACCCGTCAACCTCTGGAGATTGACGGGGCCGAGGTCATACATAAGCCTGCGGATCTTATGAAACTCGGGATTGATACCAGAATCTACTTAATTGGTGGTGCTCAGATCTACGAATTGATGCTGCCGTTTTGCACGGGAATCTACCTGACTCAACTCAAGCGGGAATATGAGGGAGATACCTATTTCCCAGAATTTGAGGACGAGTTCACTCCTGGTGAGATTGAGTTTGAGAATGAGGATTTTGAAGTCCGTTATTGGACGAACAAGAGTATACAGTCACTGGGGGGCAGCCGAATGATGGCTCATTCATCTGCAGCCAAGCATTGAAGAACATCTGCTTTGGGAATACCGGTTAAGGAAACAATTTTCTCCACGTCCAAGCCGGATGCATTCATTCTCAGGATAATGTCTTTTCGTTCCTGCTTGATGCCTTTCT
>CAYSOI010000238.1:1716-6867 GCA_964432425.1 uncultured Opitutales bacterium
ATAAACTGTTCTGCAAGTGTCATGGCGGTGTTGGAAAATTCTTTGGGTTCGAGGATTTTTACCCTATCCCGATAGAGTTGTTTGTCAACTGATGTGTCTGCATAGAAAATGTAGCGAAAGAGGACTCTTGCGATTTCCTGTGGGGATTCGACCTGCATCAAATCTGACCACAACTCTTGGGCAGATTGCCAAAAATCTTCCATGCGATCTTCCCCTGCGGCCTTGAGTGCCATCAGGGTTAAACGACCAATCACAGTTCCCCGAATTTCCTCAAATCGAAGGTGTGACAGATCTACCAATCGAAAAGAAAAGTCAGGTAAGTATTCAAGCAGGTCCTTTTCCATTTCCTGCGGAACTGACACTAGTTCGCGGAACTTTTTTGCAACGGTCCACCCTCGTTTTCCCTGATGTAACACGATAGGAATGATTGGAGGCAACTGTTTCGATTTTGGATGTTTTGCCAAATGATTATCCCAAATCCGCAGCATGTACCGTAACAAACGCAATGCCATCCAGTGATCGGGTTGGCTCTGATGTTCAAAAAGGCAGTAGAGCCAGAATTCCCCTTCATCCTCTTCAACCCGGTACAGCAGATCCGCTACGCTACCCTGCAAGGACTCATCAATAAAGGTATCCGGCTCACGGTATAATTTCGAGGCCTCTATCCTTTGGCTGATACTTTTCGGCAAATATTCTTTGAAAAACCCCGCCGCAACGTCCGGGCGGCCAAACATCTTTCTGGCAATATGGTCATGAGGGTTTTTCTGAAATTTTGTATCATCCATTGGACCTCAAGACCCTGATCGCGAAACTGTGTGTTGCAAGCCCCTCAATCCTGACCACGGAGCTTAGCCCACAATGTGCCCACATGTTCATGCAAGGCCCGATGAGAGGTTCCCAAATAGGCTAAGCCGGGGTAGGGGAATTTAAAGCCGTCTGGATCTTCCTGAAAAGCTGAGATGCTAAAAGCGGTGGGTGCTGGAACAGGTGTCATACCCTGGCCCTTGAATAAAGTCATGGCACGCTGCATGTGGTTGGCGGATGTCACCAATAGAAACGGCCGATCTTTTAACACTGTTCTCAATTCCTCAGCCTGGCCACGAGTATCCCTTGAGTTTCCTTCGAGAATGATATTCTTCGGGTCCACACCCAATGCCAGAGCCATTTCATTCATGGTTTCGCATTCTTTTTTCTCAAAAGACAGCATGCCTCCGGAAAGGATCAACTTTGACTCCGGGAATCTACGGTGGAGAATGATGCCCTCCATCAGCCTCTGCATGGCTGGATAGCCCAAGTTACTACTCAAGGGAAGGCCAGGGTCGGCACGATGTCCACCAGCCAGCACAACCACAAATTCCGGTGCTGGCTGTAAGTCTTTGGAAATTTCTCCATCCTTGGTTTTCGGTAAATAGGGCTTTTCCAAAGGCTTCATCAAACTATGAGCAACGGGACCCAATCCAAAGAAGCAAATCCAGAACAGCCCAGCGGTCACCAGTAATTTGCCTTCACGTTCCCGGCGTCCTTTCCCGAACCACAAAAAGAACAGGCCAACCAAGGCCAGAATTAATCCCAGATTCAAGGGCGACAACAGGAAGGTGACGAACTTCTTGAAATAAAACATAGCCAGCAAACCTAGCTCACAATTCATTGGTCACAATCGGAAAGTCCTTCTATTCATCCATTGGACATCGGAAAAACCTTGCCGTCATATTTCACAATTTCATTCACTCCGCAGATTGCATTAAATCTCGATGAAATCATGCCCACTCCGATTGCTTCCGGCCATACTCTACTCATTGATAAATTCGAATTTGTCAGTACCTCCAAATTCCCCATCTCGCCAATGATGCCAGGGCTTCTCAATTCCCTCAACCAGAAGGAAGTCTTCGACCTTATGGCCTACGTGCTTTCCGGAGGGGATAAGAACCACGAAAGCTTTAGGTAAGATACCTGCCAATGATCACCCTGCCTGGAAGATGAAAAAAAAAGTACTCTATCTTAAACGAGGCATGTTTTCCTTCACCAACGTCAGCGTTGGGAAGATTTTGGAGCGGGAGTTTGCGGATCACGATTTGGAAGTGATCGACATACAGGATGATCTGATTTCACAACGCCCGTTCATGCGATGGAGAAACTGGTTGGCAGTGCTTTTACATTACTTCCCGCAACTCATTTCCCGTACGCAATCTCCCCAGGCCTGCTACTTTAGGACGCCTTACATTGCCAGACAGATTCACAATAGCCTTTCCTGCTTACTGGCATCCAACAAGGAAGACTATCTGTTTTCTCTACAGACCTCCTCCATGTATGATGCCTCCATCCCTGGCATTCCCCACTTTGTCTACACAGATCACACTCACAAAACGAATCTCTATTACCCGACCTTTGATAAAACTAAATTCTTTTCCGATGCATGGATTGAAGAGGAGCGGCGCATCTATCACAATGCCGTGAAGGTTTACACGATGAGTGAGCATGTGCGTCAGTCCTGCATTGAACATTATCAGGTCCCGGAAGATCATGTGGAATGCGTCTTTGCCGGTAGCAATGCAGAGTACGCCACCAAGCATGGAGGTGCCCCCAAACCACTCGAAAACGAGGGCTATACCAACAAGCGGATCTCGTTCATCGGAGTGGATTGGGAACGAAAAGGTGGGCCGGAATTGGTGGAAGCGTTCAGGAAAGTTCTGCAAAAACATCCGACTGCTCAGCTCGACGTAGTGGGTTGCAGTCCCGAGGTCGATTGCCCCAACGTAAATGTGGTCGGAAGAGTCCCCCTGGAGGAAGTGCGGGACTGGTTTGCCAAAGCCTCTGTCTTTTGTGTGCCCACCAAAGTGGAGCCATTCGGAATTGTATTTGTTGAAGCCTTCACCCATAAACTGCCGGTCGTTTCTTCCGACATTGGAGCCCTTCCACAGATTGTGGAGCAGGGCGAAAGTGGTTTCCTTTGTGATCCCACCGATACCTCCATCATGGCCGAGCATCTTTGCACTCTGCTGGAATCTCCAGAGACCTGCCGCAAGTTTGGCGAAAAGGGTTACCAAAGAGTTCAGAATGTTCTGAATTGGGAAGCTGTTGGCCGAACCATGGCCGCCTCTATTCGCAAAGAACTCGACTCTCTTTACTCGTCTGCATCTTAGCCGCCAAGTACTCAGGCTTGCAACACTGTATAGGCCATTTTTCTTACGGTGTTTCCAGAAGAGTCTGCAATGAACCAAGATATAAGTGAATGAAGAAGGTTATGTCGCCCGCTTGGCTCATGGTGAAATTGGGGCCAGATGAAATGACTATACTGTGATTTTTTAGAAACTTTCCCGTGCAGGATTTGACAGTTGGCTAAGTATAGAGGATGGTGTAAAAGATATGAGACAGTTAGAGCGAAGTGCAAAGTTCCTCAGGGACAAAATTCGGCAACATTGGCCGGAAAACAATTGAAGGAAACCAAGCCGTGAAACTGTCCCGTCATCTTCTCTACCGAAAACAAGATGGCGGAAGTATCGATGGGTTTTTCAGTTTGTTCGGAAGAACTGACCCGATGCTTCTATTAATAAGAAACAATGAAAGGATATAGTGATGGCATTAATAACCTATACCACTGACTTCGGGACCCGGGATGGGTACGTCGGGGCCATGAAAGGTCGATTATTATCGATGAGCCCCCAATCTCAAATCGTAGATATTACGCATGAGATTCGTCCGCAAGATAAAGCAGAAGCCGCCTGGTGCTTAAAAAGAAGTGTTCCCCATTTTCCAGATGGAACGATTCACGTCGTTGTGGTGGATCCTGGAGTCGGTTCTGAGCGGGCACCGATATTGGTCTACACTGGTAACCAATGGCTTATTGGGCCAGATAACGGCATCTTCTCCCTGGTTCTGGAGGATTTAGATTCTCCAGTGATCTATGAATTGAAGCGGGAAACCAAATGGTGGCAGTCGCATCATAGCTTTGACGGGCTGGCCTTATTCACGCCGGCCGCAGCTTGTCTGGCTAACGGCATCAAACCCGCCGAAATGGCACGGCCCATTGCAACTGCGCAAGGGTTGGCGCTTCCCCATCCGTTAGTGAATGAAAACCAGGCCCAAGGCGAAATCCTCCATTTTGACCAGTTCGGCAATGCCATCTCCAATATCCGCATCAGCGATATCCAGGAGTTGCCTTATGAAACCTTCACCATTGAGTGTCAGCGTCACCAATTCCCCTTGGTCACCCACTATTCCGCTGTACGTGCTGGAGAACGGCTCGCCATTGTCAACAGTGACGGCCTCCTCGAACTCTCAGTCTGCGGCGGCTCCGCCAGAGAAGATCTCCATCTCAATTCTGGCGTCCAAGTGGTGCTGTCCTAAGTCCCTTCACATTTCTTCCTATCTTCCCATTGTTGGCTTACCCCATTCCAACAGATTGGAGCATCGCTCTTCTATTGGTTGACTTGATTCTCGGTGGTCTCCTTGACATGGTCATGTAGTTGGTCAAGTATAAGGAGATGGACACCCTCCATGTCAATATTGCCGAGGCAAAGGCCAAGTTTTCGGAGATCTCCCGTAAGGTCAAAAGTGGCCAACGAGTTATCTTGTGCGATCGCAACAAACCTTTTGCTGAAATCAAACCTCTGCTCCTGACAAAGAAGGGCAAACGTCCCTTAGGGCTTGCCCGTGGACTTCTGAGACTTCCAGACGATTTTAACGATCCCGATCCAGCTGTGGAGGCTGAATTTCAGGAACTTCAAGAGAATGACACTCTCCATCCATGAGCCTTCTTCTGGATACTTGTGTGATAATCTGGTTATTGGATGAACACGAAAAAATTCCCAAAAGCCTAACCTCCAGGCTGGTGTCTCCGGATGTTCCATTGTTTTTGAGTCATGTTTCTTACCTTGAGCTGGCCATCAAGTATTCGAGCGGAAAACTACCATGGTCCCAGCCACCATCTTCGATTATTCCCCCATTGGTAGAACAAATGGCAATCGAAGTCCTGCCTCTTGATGAGCCATCCATATTCCATTTGGAAGCATTACCCCATCATCATCGAGATCCATTTGATCGACTTCTTATCGCCCAAGCCCTTGCGAATGAGCTCACGATGGTGTCTCCCGATGATAGGTTTACTTTGTATCCTGTATCGGTTCTTTGGGGTAATCCAAACTCAGTATAGTC
>CAYSOI010000239.1:0-6854 GCA_964432425.1 uncultured Opitutales bacterium
CCTAAACCATTCCCATCAGGGCGTAGGTGATTTGGGCGGCGGTAAAGTCGCTGGCGGGGTGACCTTGAATGGGTGCGAGTTCAACGATGTCCATGCCTACGCATTTCCGGCCGACCAATGCGCTGCGTAGGAGGTCCAATGCTTGGTAATAGTCGAGACCTCCTGGGACTGGAGTGCCAGTAGCGGGCAGGATGGAGGGATCAAGGCCATCGAGATCGAAAGTGATGTAGACGTGTTCTGGAAAGGATTCAGGGAGATCAATGGAGTTGATGTTGTGCCGAACCAGCTCATCCGCATCGTAAAATATGACATTCTGTTTCCGTCGAAGGTCATCTTCTGCCTTGCTCAAAGCTCTCACTCCAAGGGATGCAATCGGGAACTCTTCAGCAGACAGCAGTTGCATGACGCTGGCATGGCTATGTTTCACTCCCTGATAAGCCACCCGGAAGTCTGCGTGAGCATCGATCTGAATGATGCCGATGGGTGTGTTCAGCGCTTCCTTGACTCCCATGGCGGCTCCATAGGTCAGGCTATGTTCACCGCCTAAAGTGACCGGAATTCCACCAGCATTGATGATGGATGCAGTCATGTTTTGTAACCGAAGCATGATGTCCGGCAGTCTGCCCGTACAATCCACGGGGGCAAGAGTGTAGATTCCTTCCGCACAGGGTTCGGAGTGGCCATCCCAGCGTTCGAGTTGATTGCTGGCAGCCAGGATTGCCGCAGGGCCATCGGCGGTGCCGGAGCCGTAAGATACGGTGCGTTCCAGTCCGCAGGGAATGACATGAAACTTGGCTGTTTCGAGAGAGTTTTCTGATTTAGTAAGTTCTTCGCCTAGGAATTGATCAGTCATGGTCAGGAAAGTCGGGTTTCAAAATCTGCATAATCGAATTCTCTGACAACTCTAAGATTGTCGGTCTTGCTATTCCAAATCGCAATGGAGGGTAGGGGAATTCCGTTAAATGTGTTGGTCTTGACCATGGAATAGTGGGCCTGATCCAGAAAGGCAACCCGTTGGCCAGGTTCCGGAAGTTTTCCGAAGGTATAGGAGCCGATGTTGTCTCCGGTTAAACAACTTGGGCCTCCGAGTTGTAGGCGGATGCCTTCTTGGGCTTCATGGAGCATGGCGGGGCGATAGGGAGCTTCCAATACATCCGGCATGTGGCAGGTTGCACTGATATCAAGAATGGCGGTCGGGTGGCTTCGGTCCAGTACATCCAATACCTCGCCAACAAGAATGCCCGTATCCAATGCTACGGATTCACCAGGTTCGAGATAGATTTGAGCTCCGGTCTCCTGGGAAATCTTTTGGAGAAAGGCAATCAGGTCCTCCCTTTGATATTTGGGCGAAGTCAGCATGTGACCGCCCCCAAGATTGATCCATTTGAACTTCTTTCCCCAGCGTTCCAGATAGGGCAATACTTTCTGCCAGGTCCGCTCAAGGGGAGGGAAGTCCTGTTCACACAGCGTATGCATGTGGATGCCCTCAATTCCTTCCAGCATGGAGGGCTCAATTTGATCAATAGGAAAACCCAAACGTGAAGTAGGGGAGCAAGGGTCGTATTTCTCCTCAATGCCTTCAGAGTGGAGGGGGTTAATGCGTAGGCCGATGCTCGTGTTCTGGTCCCTACAGACTTCAGCAAATCGGAGGACTTGTTCCGGTGAATTAAAGATGACATGGCTGGACAACCCGGCAATCTCCTTGAATTCTGCCGTTTTGTAGGCCGGTGCATATGTGCAGATCTTGTCAAAGCCCAAACGTTTTTTCCCCAAGATGGCTTCCCAGAGCCCCGAAGCACAAATGCCATCCAGGTATTTGTGAAATAAGGGTGCCAGAGACCACATGGAGAAGGCCTTTACCGCGAGAAGGATCCTGGCTCCAGATTGGTTGGAAATCTGATTCAGGATTTGCAGATTGTTTTCCAGGGCCACTTCATCCACGACAAAACATGGTGATTTGACTCGATTCAGGTCAAAATCACGGAAAGTTCCGGCCCCGGCTGACTGTGTGGGAAGCAAAATAGTTGATTGGTTACAAATGAACTAAAAGTTCACCGGGTGATTCAACTCCTTGTATTGCCAAGGCAGGCCCTGGGTATTGAGCATTTCCATAAATGGATCCGGGTCCAGTTGTTCCATGTTGAATACTCCTGGAGACTTCCATTTGCCCTGAAGCATTAGGGCGGCTCCAATCATCGCAGGAACTCCGGTTGTGTAACTCACGGCCTGAGAGCCAACCTCTTCATTGCATGCCTCGTGGTCGCAAAGATTGTAAATGTACATGGTTTTACTGTGGCCTGCCTGTTCACCTGTGATGATGTTGCCGATGCAGGTCTGTCCGGTGGTGGTGGAGCCCAATGTTGAGGGTTCCGGTAAGACGGCTTTGAGGAACTGCAGGGGAATGATTTCCTTGCCTTCGTACAGCACAGGCTCAATGGAGGTCATGCCGACATTTTGAAGCACTTCGAGGTGGGTTAAATAGGCATCGCCAAAGGTCATCCAGAAACGGGCTCTTTGAATCTCCGGAAAATGCTTGGTAAGGGATTCCAATTCCTCGTGGTACATGAGGTACATGTTGCGTTCACCCACTTCCGGAAAACTAAAGGGCTGCTTGTGAGAAAGTGCGGGTGTTTCCACCCATTTCCCATTTTCCCAGTGCCGGGCATTGGCTGTGATTTCCCGGATGTTGATCTCGGGATTGAAATTGGTGGCAAAGTGCTGGCCGTGGTCGCCACCATTGCAATCGAGGATATCCAGGGTTTTTATGTCCGAGATGTGATGCTTGCGAATCCAGGCGGTAAAAACATTTGTGACCCCTGGGTCGAATCCAGACCCAAGCAGGGCCATCAAGCCTGCCTTTTCAAAACGCTTCTGATAAGCCCATTGCCAGTGGTATTCAAACTTGGCTTCGTCTCTTGGTTCGTAGTTCGCCGTATCGAGGTAATCCACACCCGTTTCCAGGCAGGCATCCATGATGGTCAAGTCCTGGTAGGGCAGTGCCAGATTTACGACGAGATCGGGTTGAACTTTCTCAATCAGTTTCGCCGTTTGCTGAGTATCATCTGCATCGACTTGAGCGGTTTGGATTTCCACTCCTGTACGCTGGGTGACACTTTTGGCAATGTCATCACATTTGAACTGCCTGCGGCTGGCCAGCGTGATGTCAGAAAAAATCTCGGGATTCATTGCCATTTTGTGGACAGCAACGGAACCCACTCCTCCTGCTCCGATTACAAGTACTTTGGACATTATTTTTGGATAAAAGTGTGTTTAGTGTTCATAGTAGGTGTAGCCTTGTAAGCTATCTTTAAAGTCTTTGATCATTTCTCTTCGGTCGGAGGGGCTCAGGTCTCCTTTGGTGACTGCTTTTTCAATTCTGGTTTTGAAGGCATCCAGCATGCGTTTGGGGTCATACTCCACATATTCGAGAACTTCAGAAACGGTGTCACCTTCCTGTTCGTGAACGAGGTCATATCCGCCATTGTTGCCGAGTTCAATGGTGACCACATTGGTATCTCCAAACAAGTTGTGAAGGTCGCCCAGTGTCTCCTGGTAAGCACCGATAAAAAAGACACCCAGGTAGTATTCTTCACCTTCTTCAATCTTGTGCACGGGAAGGATGGAGGAAATGCCTTCTGCGAGTGCGAAATTTTCAATTATTCCGTCGCTGTCGCAAGTGATGTCACTGAGGATGGCACGCCGTGTGGGTTCTTCATTCAATCTCTGGAGAGGTGCGATGGGGTGAATCTGGTCAATTGCCCAGACGTCAGGAAGGCTTTGAAATAAGGAAAAGTTGCAGTGCAGAATATCGGCGGTTCTCCGGTGAAATTCTTCCTGGCTTTCTCCCTCTTGTTCGTGATCACTTTCTTCGGAAAGCTTGATGATTTTTTGTATGAGGTGAAGACTGACTTTTTCTGCAATTGCAGTAGTCCGCAGGTTGATTTGACCACGGCGGAATAATGCCCTGATTTCATTGCGATAAAAGGTGACATCATTCCAGCATTCCTGAACTCTCCTCGGGGAGAGGAAGTTTTCTACCGATCTGAGGTTTTCCAGCAGGGGGTGTTCCTCTTCATCCCGTTCTACCGCGATGTCGCTATCATAATGCGTAGTTTCCAGAACATTGAAGACCAGCATTGAAGAGTGAGCCACGCAGGCTCTGCCGCTTTCGGTCAAAATGCATGGGTGTGGAACTCCAGCTGCATCCATTTCCAGTTTTACGGTTTCAATCGTATTATGGCAGTACTCTTCCAAGCCGTAGTTGATCGAATTGACGTTGGCAGAGTGCTCTCCGGTATAGTCGATCCCCAAGCCGCCACCGAGGTCAAGGTAACGTAGCGGCACACCTTCTTTTGCCAATTCCGTATAAAACCTGCAGGCTTCCTGTGCTGCCAGACGAATCTCAAGGATGTTGGGGATCTGGCTTCCAAGGTGAGAGTGCTGAAGAATCAGGCAGTCGAGGAAGTCTCTATTTCTCAATTGATCAATGACTTCGACGACCTGGGCAATGGTCAGGCCAAAAGTGGAGCGATCCCCGCTGGAATCTGCCCATTTGCCGCTGACCCGGTGCGTAAGCTTGATTCGAATGCCCAGTTGGGGGCGAATGCCGGTGGATTCCGCCAAGTCGAGGATTTGTTCCAGCTCATTGGGGTTTTCCAGGACCAGAAAGGTGTTGTACCCGAGACGTTGGGAAAGCAGTGCCAGGCGAATGAATTCGCTGTCCTTGACACCATTGCAAATCAAAGCCGCGTTCTGGCTTAGATTTTGTGAGAGGGCAATGAGGAGCTCCGCTTTAGAGCCGACTTCCAGACCGAAGTCGTAGGTTGCACCAAATTCAATAATGCGATCAATGACTTGAGCCTGTTGGTTCACTTTCACTGGAAAGACTCCCTGGTAGGTTCCTTCGTAGCCCAGCTCCTGGATGGCAGAGTTGAAAGAATTGTGGATCAATTGAATTCTGTGCTTCAGGAAATCAGTAATTCTGAGAAGCAGGGGGGCGGTGATTCCTCGTTGATTGAGGCTGTCGATGATGGCTCGCAGGTCCGTCGGAGGAGCCTCCGGGTCATTGGGGTTCAGGAGGCCGACATTTCCGTTGGGAAGACGGATAAACCAGTCTTTGCCCCATCGATCAAATCCGTATTTATCCGTGAGTTGGGATCTGGTTGCATTCATCCGGCAAGATTAGAAAGTCAGAATCAACGCTCCCTCAACCAAGGATACTCACGAATAGAGCTGTGTTCCATTCGGGTTGCCAGACATTGATGGATGCAACTTCCATGCTGACTCCGGCATATTGCAGAAGGGGCCAGCGAGAGAGGGGTTTGGAGTCAGTCACGTTCATTAATTTCTAAAAGATTGCCCAATGTCGTACAATTCGACAATCAAAAGCTTTCCCTTCTGATGATTTTTAAAAATTATCTAATTCTGCTCAGTATGAAGCTCTCCAAACTCTTTCTCGTCTCCCTCTTGTGCTGTTCTTCGGCAGGCATTGTGATAGCAAAGTCTCCCAACGTTGTTTTCTTTCTGGTGGAGGATTTGGGGTGGGGAGATCTAGGGGGCTACCTTTCCAAGGATCATGAGACTCCCCATCTCGACTTTACCGATATTGAAATCGAATTTGGGGCAAAATGAATTGTCATCCCTTGAAATTCCCATTCTTACTAAGTCGAAAATTGAGGAACGTTGATGAATAAAGAAACGCAGTGTGTGCATTCCAGTACTGAAGAAGTGCTCAAGAAGAGGGAGTTCAGCATTCTGGAACCCTCCTTTAATTCGCATGAGTACGTCGATGTCGAAGATTTCGAAATGGAGGAGGAGACCCGACCGGTTGATCTCGAAGAAATTGAGCAGAAAATCTGTGACTTGGAAGGTGGTCAGAAAGCATTGGTGTTTTCGTCGGGAATCGTAGCAATCGGTTCGGTTTTGGTGGATCTCCTTGAGGAAGGGGACCATATGATTTTTCAGGACGAAATTTATGGGGGAATGCATGGATTTATTGATGCAACCCTCAAGGGGATCGGAGTGACCTACACGATCATTGGGAATGACCCGATTTCCGTAGAAACCGCACTCAAGCCCGAGACCAAGTTGGTTTTGCTGCAAACCCCCACCAGCCCGACCTTTAGCATTGTCGACATTGAGGCGATTTGCCGTATTGCAAAGAATAAGGGGTGTCTGACTGTGGTGGATAATACCTTTGCCACCCCTATTTTTCAGACCCCCATCGCTCTCGGTGCGGATGTGGTGATTCATAGTTCCGCCAAGTATTTGGGAGGGCATAATGATTTGAAGATGGGGGCAGTGGTATTGAGTTCGGAGGTGGCTGACCGCATTCAAATGAACAAGCTGTTGAAAAAAGGGGAAGTGGGCCCTGATTTTTGCCATCTACTGGATCGAAGCCTTCAGACTTTGGCCGTTCGAATGAATGCCCAGTCTAACAATGCGATGAAGATCGCAGAGTTTCTGGATGATCATCCGGATGTGGTAAACGTGATATATCCCGGCTTGGTGACCCATCCTGGCCACTCGATTGGCGAAGTGCAAATGCAGGGGTACGGGGCGATGTTTTCCTTTGAGTTGAACAGTAGTGTCGCTTGCCCTGATGCATTTCTCCATAATTTAAAATCATCACACCTACCCTGAGCTTGGGCGGAGTGGAGTCTACCATCTGCGAATCTCAACGGTCCTCCCATGCAAAGCATTCGTTCAAACATGGCTATACCGAGCATTTGCTTCGCTTGTCTGTCGGGGTGGAAAATGCGGATGATTTGATTCAGGATATTGAACAGGCCATTTCCCAGGCAAAAGATAGTTAATCACGAAACTGGAAAATCCTATGGATGCTCAACTCCAAC
>CAYSOI010000240.1:0-3133 GCA_964432425.1 uncultured Opitutales bacterium
TGATCAATTGTATACAATCCATGCTTAAGCGAATTTTCATCTTCTCATTTCTCTCCCTGGGGACGATTTCATCAAACCTAATGGGTGCCGTAGACTTCGAGAAAGACATCCTGCCCGTTTTGCAGGATCGTTGTTACGATTGCCACGGACCGGAGAAGCAAAAGGGCAAATTTCGATTGGATCGATTGTCGTCATTGTTGAAGGGGGGAGATATCGGGGAGCCTGCGGTGGTGCCGGGGAAACCTGCGGAGAGTTTTCTGATCAAGGCAATCAAGCATGAGGAAGAGGATTATGAGATGCCTCCGAAGGGGAAGAAGTTGACGGATGAACAGATTGCTTTGATGGAGAAATGGATTGCGGAAGGGGCGAAGGTTCCCGAGAGCTGGGGGCCTGCGAAGGAGAAGCCGAAGTTGACGCATTGGTCATTCCTTCCAGTTAAACGTCCGGAGTCGGCGGACAGCTTGGATGGCTTTATTGAAAAGAAACTTTCTGAGGCGGGATTATCCCCTTCAACCCGTGCAGATCGACGTACTTTGATTCGTAGGCTCTATCTGGTCATGTTGGGATTGCCACCTTCTCCGGATGAAGTGGAAGCTTTTGTGAACGACAAGGATCCGGATGCCTGGAGTCAGTTGGTCGAGAAGGTGCTGGCCAGTCCGCATTATGGGGAACGTTGGGCGACTTTCTGGCTCGATTTGGCAAGGTTTGGAGAGACGCATGGTTTTGAGATGAATCGGGAGCGTCCGACTGCCTGGCCTTATCGGGATTGGGTGATTGCCGCGTTCAATGAGGACAAACCTTATGATCAGTTTGTTCGTGAACAGATTGCCGGCGATTCCCTTGGGGTGGAGATCGGTACTAGTTTCCTGGTTGCTGGCCCCGTGGACCAAGTGAAGGGAAGTGATCCGAAGCTGCGGCAGATGCAGCGAATGAACGAATTGGACGATATGATCAACGCCACGGGAACGACTTTTTTGGGGCTGACTTTAGGCTGTGCTCGTTGCCATAGCCACAAGTTTGATCCGGTTTCGCATAAAGATTATTACGCCATGCAGGCCATCTTTGCCGGAGTGCAACACGGGAATGCCAATCTCCAACCTGACTCCGAAACATTGGCCAAACTGGAAGCATTGGATGCCGAAATCGAAGAGTTGAAGGAAAATCTCAAAGCTTTCATCCCCAAAACGACCGGAACGTCCATTGCCATTGATGACCTCAAGATTGAGCACTATGAGACCAAACGAGGACATGGCACAAAGCTTGGTGGACCGACTCCGAATCTCAGCGGTGGACAATACACCTGGTGGACCAACAAGCCCGGCCAGAAGATTGCGGCATACCATCCGAATTTGAAAGGTAAGTACCGGGTCTGGATCAGTTGGGGAGCGGGCCATGGCACGCATTCTATGGATGCCCGTTACGAGTTGGGCGGAAAGGAAATTGCCAAGGTCAACCAACAACTTTTGGCCGATGGCTCCGGCAAGGTCCGGGGGAAGTCGACGTGGAGTGGTTTGTACAATGCCGGAGTCCATGAGATTGGAGCAGGGGACTCACTGGTGCTGGTCGGTGGCGAAACCGGTACTGCCATCACGGCGGATGTGGTTTTCTTTCAGGCCGTAACGGATGACAAAACGGTGGTGCCTCCTTCCTTGCGACCTTCTGTGTCGCACTTCCATAACGTGGAAGACTTTGCCTCGATCGCCGCCCAAAAGGTACGTTTCACGATTCTGCAAACCAATAACAGTCAGCCCTGTATCGACGAGTTGGAAATCTTCTCCAACGGCAAGAATGTCGCCCTCGCCAGCCTTGGAGCCAAGCCCTCTTCCAATGGCGATTTTAAACATGCTTTTCACAAGTTGGAGCATATCAATGACGGCAAATATGGAAACTCCAGAAGTTGGATTGCGGCGAAGTCGACCGGTTGGGTGCAGATCGATTTCCCCAAGGTTTATCCAATAGAAAGGGTTGAATGGGCCAGGGATCGTGAGGGCAAATACGGGGACCGGTTGCCCACGAAATACAAGATCGAAGTGGCGACCGAGGATGACCAATGGACCTTGGTTGCTTCCTCGGAAGACCGCATTCCCATAGGTGCCAAGCAAGTCACTGCCCGCTATGCATTCACTGGAAAAAATGCCGAGCAAGGCCGCAAATGGAATGAACAACTCAAGGCTCTGGAATCCCGCCGTAAGAATCTTTCCAAGAATGAGGCATGGGCTGGAAAGTTTACCCAACCTGGTCCCACTCACCGACTTTATCGTGGAGAGCCCGACATGAAACGGGAACAAGTTGGACCCGATGCGATTGAAGCCTTCACTTCCCTGGGACTGGAAACCAATGCCTCCGAAAAGGAACGTCGCCTCGCCCTCGCCAATTGGATTGCCAACAAGGACAATCCACTAACCGCCCGAGTCATCGTGAATCGGCTCTGGCAGTTTCATTTCGGCACAGGAATCGTCGACACTCCCAGTGACCTCGGACTCAATGGAACTCCGCCTACCCATCCCCAACTCCTCGACTGGTTGGCCATGGAATTGATGGAGAATCAATGGTCGCTCAAGCACATCCAACGCTTGATTCTCCATTCCTCCACCTGGCAACAGTCCAATGTCCCTCGCCCCGAAGCCATGAAGGTCGATGCCGCTTCCCGATTGCTCTGGCGATTCCCTCTTCGTCGCCTCGAAGCCGAAGGCATCCGCGACTCCATACTTGCCGTGAGCAGTTCTCTGGATCTTCAGAGTGCAGGTGGTCCAGGATTCAGTCCATTCAAAGTGCAGATGGAAAACGTCCGCCACTATCATCCCAAGGAGTCCTACGGCCCCGAAGACTGGCGACGCATGGTCTACATGACCAAAGTCCGGCAGGAAAGGGAACAGGTCTTCGGAGCCTTCGATTGTCCCGATGCCAGCCAGGCTGTCGCCAAACGCAGTCGCTCCACCACACCTCTTCAAGCCCTCAATCTCCTCAACAGTAACTTCGTCCTCCAGCAAGCCGAGATCTTCGCCCAACGTCTTCAAACAGAACAGCAAGCCCTCGACGCCCAAGTCCAAACTGCCTGGCAACTCTGCTTCAGCCGTTCACCTTCCAAAGAAGAACTAACCGAAGCCAAAACCTTCATCCAAACCGAAGGCAT
>CAYSOI010000240.1:3233-5138 GCA_964432425.1 uncultured Opitutales bacterium
CTCTCCAACACCGCACGGGGCTTATCCGGAATCGCATTGTCGTCCCTTTTTCAACAGGACAATTTGCTGGGATCCGAAGGTCCAATCCGCCCCGTCATTGATCCCAGAAAACCCTTTGGGGCAAGGGACACGCATCATCCGGCCAAAGCGAAGAAAGTGCTGGTCATCTTCTGTTCCGGAGCCTGTTCGCAGGTGGATACTTTTGACTACAAACCAGAGCTCATCAAACGCCATGGGCAACCCCTTCCCGGAGGCGAAAAGCTGGTTACGTTTCAGGGGGCTCAAGGAAACCTGACCAAGAGTCCATGGGAATTCAAACCTCGTGGACAGTCCGGGAAAATGATCTCCGACCTCGTCCCCAACTTAGCCGAATTGGCCGACGACATGTGCTTCATTCATTCCATGACGGGCAAGACCAATACCCACGGCCCGGGAGAGAACTTCATGTCCACCGGTTACACTCTCGATGGCTTCCCCAGCATGGGAGCCTGGACGACATGGGCACTGGGTACAGAAAGCGAAGACCTGCCTGCCTACGTGGCCATTTCCGATCCTCGGGGCACTCCCCAATCCAGCGTCAATAACTGGGGCCCCGGCTTCCTGCCTGCCGCCTATCAGGGGACGGAGTTCAATGCCAGCAAACCGCTCGGCAATCTTGCCGTTCCCAAAGGCACCACTGCCAAGACCGATCAAGCGACCCGAAGCTTCCTCAAACGCATCAACGAACGCCACCTGGCCAAGTTCCCCGGAGACTCGGAACTCGCCGCCCGAATTTCCAGTTATGAACTCGCCGCCCGGATGCAACTCAGCGTTCCCGAGGTCACCGATCTTTCCACCGAACCCGACAGCATTCTCAAGGAATACGGGGCCGACGATACTCAAAACCCACTCAAAGCCAGCTTTGCTAAAAACTGTATCCTCGCCCGCCGTCTTCTCGAAAAAGGCGTTCGCTTTGTCCAGCTCTTCAACGGTGCCTACCAGACCGGTGGCGAAGGTGTCAGTAATTGGGACGGACACAAAAAGATCGAAGCACAATATAGCAAACATGGCCCCGTTCTCGACCAACCCTGTGCCGCCCTCCTCAAGGACATGAAACGCCGAGGTCTCCTCGAAGACACACTCGTCGTCTGGACCACCGAGTTTGGCCGCATGCCCACTTTCCAGAAAGGTGCCTCCGGCCGAGACCACAATCCCGACGGCTTCACCACCTGGCTCATGGGAGCCGGAGTCAAAGCCCCCTACACCTACGGAGCCACCGATGACTTCAGCTACAAAGCCGCTGAAAACATCACCACCGTCTACGACTTCCACGCCACCATCCTCCACCTCCTCGGTCTCAATCACGAACGCCTGACCTATTACCACAATGGCTTCGAACGCCGCCTTACCGATGTCCATGGTCACGTTATCAAAGAGATCCTGGCTTGAATGGAAGAATGCCCTTTCCTTGCCATATTTCACATCTTCTCAAATCCAAATTACTGATTGCCTTCGAATGAAGACCTTATGTCGCTACTTCCAACTTCTCTCCACTGCCTGCCTGGTCGTTTCTACTACGGACCTGGCTGCCGATCCTTTTGAGGCGTTTCTCAAAACACATTGCATCAGTTGTCATGGTCCGGACAAGAAGAAGGGTGATTTACGCATCGACCAACTTTCACGCAATTTTCGAATGGGCGAAGACAGCCATATCTGGGCGGAAGTCATTGAAAAGGTTAACAGCGGCGAGATGCCTCCGGAAGACGAAACACAGCCGAAGCAGGAAGAGATCTCATCTTTCGTCAATGTCCTGGATTTTCGGCTGAAAGAGGGAAGAGCCGCACGGATGGCGTCCCGACCCGCAATCGCACATTATCGACTCAGCCGGAAGGAGTATCAGAACACCGTCTACGACTTGCTCGGGGT
>CAYSOI010000240.1:5238-6839 GCA_964432425.1 uncultured Opitutales bacterium
GGCCAGCCTGCCCATTTGAGCATTGGTTTGAAGACCAGTGAGGAAACGGTGGACGGCCTTATCGAATTTGACATCACTGCTCCGGAAGACCAACCGCAGGTTTATGAGTTCGAGATCTTCCTGGAGATGCCCACAACTCTCTATTTCTGTGTCGTGGCAACTGACGGAGTGGACAGGAGGGGAGGAGCCGCCTTCCGCAATGCGATTTCCAGCAGAGCCTATGTGTTTACCCACAGCAGCGAAACCCTGCTCCTGAATCCCAACGCTCCTCAGATGTTTGATGGTGATGGGAACGGCATCTTCTCGACCGTCCTTATGGATTGGGTCGAATGGGAAGGCCCTCTTGTCACCGAAGAGGAAAAGGTCCGCAGGAAAGATGTATTGCCCGCCGAAGATGCGTCTCCCGAAGTGGTTGCCGGCCATCTTCAACGCTTTGCCGAACGTGCCTGGAGGCGGCCAGTGAAGATGGCGGAATTAGAGAACTATCTTGAATCTTACCAAGCTGAACGTGAGGCAGGAGCAAAGATACCCGAGGCTTTTCGGATCGCCCTGCAAGGCGTACTGACGTCCAGGAATTTTATCTATCTCGTCGAAGGGGAGCCAGTTGCCCGTGAGCGGCTTACGGATACGGAGTTGGCCTCCCGCCTTTCCTATTTCCTTTGGAGTTCAATGCCGGATGAAGGCCTCTCCGCGAAGGCCAGAAGCGGTGCTCTGAGTGAAGATGGGCTGAAGAAGGAAGTGGATAGGATGCTTGCCGACGACCGGACCAACCGCTTCATCGACGACTTCTCAAGACAGTGGCTGCAATTGCACCGCGTCGGCATGTTCCCGCCGGACAAGAAGCTCTACCCAACCTACGACGACTGGCTGGAGTCCAGCATGCGGGCTGAGCCGGTAGAATATTTCCGGGAGATGCTGACCAAGAACCTGCCGATCGACAATTTCCTTGATTCCAACTGGACCATGGCCAACGCCCGACTCTGTGACTTTTATGGACTCCCCGAGCCAAAGTCCGGTGACTTTCAACGTGTCTCCCTAAAATCCCAGGAACATCGAGGAGGACTCCTCACCATGGGGGCAGTGTTGGGTCTCACCAGTGATGGCACACGACATCGCCCAGTGCATCGCGGTGTCTGGTTGAGCGAAACCATCTTCAACAAGACGCCACCCGCTCCACCAGCCAATGTGGACCCAATCGAGCCCGTGCCACCCAAAGGAAACAAGATCACCATTCGCCAGAGAATCGAGGCTCACGCAAAGGATCCGAACTGTGCCGCCTGCCACCGCAACATTGACCCACTTGGCCTGGCCTTTGACCAGTACGATGCCATCGGACAATGGCGTACTCACGAGCACGTTCCCACCGGCGTCGGCAAAGACCCTGAAGTCGATGCCTCCGGTGTCATGCCCGACGGCCGCAATTTCAAAGACTCCATCCATTTCAAAAAGCTGCTTCTCGAAGACCGGGACCAAGTCGCCCAAGCCTTCATCGAACACCTCTGTACCTACGCCCTCCGCCGCGTGCTAACCTTTGACGACAAGGAAGACATCCAGTCAATCCTTACAGAAACCAAGAAAAACAATTACCAGATTCAGGACAT
>CAYSOI010000241.1:0-6804 GCA_964432425.1 uncultured Opitutales bacterium
TGAACTTGTTGGCCAAGCAGGCAGGTAAAGAGAATGGTGAAAAATGACTTCATTAGAGGGTTCAATGATTGAAGAGAAATTCATTGCGATTGAGGATTGCCCAGCACAGGTCTTCCATGGCTTTGCCTTTGTCTTCGGCTTGCTCAAGATAGGCCAAGGCGATGCTCTTTTCCTTTTGGTTGGGAAAGCGGGAATAGGCCGCGAGGTGGAGATGTTCCACAATCTCGAAGAGTGGTTTTTGGGCTGAAAGAGATTTTCGAAAACTGGAGTCACCGGCGGTCAGCATTCCGTGGAAAAGTTTGCCGTTAAAGAGTTGTAAGGCTTGGCCGAGTCCTGCATCTCCTGCACGTTCACAAGAGCAGACGGTTTGCCTTTCGGGCTGGCCAAAAACTTTGAGGAATTCGATTTCTCCGATGGCGGCACGATTCTTGGGAGCCAGGTCAGGTGCGGGAAGATGCACGGCCTTGACGGCAGGGGGCACGCCCTGGAATTTCATTGGCTTGCCTGTGACTTGACCCAGGGCGTCCACCAGTTGCTCGGCTTCGAGTCTCCGGGGTTGTCGAAAGGAGAAGAAGCGGGTGTCATCCTGGTTGAATTGATTTGTCACTCCGGAGGTCTGGTAGACATTGCTGCTGACAATGGTCCGTATGATATGGCGGCGATCATAACCGCTTTGGATAAAGTCGCTGGCCAGTGCATTCAGAAGAGCTTCGTTGGACGGTGGATTGGTGTCCCGAAAATCGTCAAACGGCTCGACAATACCGGAGCCCATCAGAGAAGCCCAGATACGGTTGACTTCCACTTTGGCAAAGAAGGGATTGTGGGGCTGTGTCAACCAGTCTGCAAAGATCTGCCGACGGTCCTTTTCGGGCGGCAGTTCAACGCGGCTTGTGTCGGGAACCCATGGTGCGGAACTTCTTCCTGAAACCGGGTGGCGAACTTCACCGGTTTTGGCGTTCCAGATAAACGTTTCACCACTCTTTCCGAGTGTTTTTGTTTTGGTTCGGGCAAAGAAAGCGGTGAGGCCGTAGTAGTTGTCCTGCGTCCAACGTTCAAAGGGGTGATTGTGGCATTTTGCACATTGGATTCGTGAGCCGAGGAAGAGCTGAGCCGTGGACTCCATGGCGTCCTCGGGGTTCATGGTTGTGCGGATGAAATTTGCCTGAGGATTGAGGAGTGTGCTGCCTTTGGCGGTGAGCAATTCCTGGGCAAATTCATCGTAAGGTTGATTGGTGTAAACGGATTGTTCGAGCCAGTCGGAGAATTTGTATACGGCTCCTTCGCCAACTTGTTTTCGGGAGAGCCGCAGGAGGTCTCCCCATTTACGTGCCCAATATTTGGCGTAGTCGGGAGAGCTCAGTAAGGTCTCGATCATTTGGGAGCGTTTGTCCTGAGCTTTGTCGGCAAGAAAGGTGCGAACCACTTCAGGCGTGGGAAGCAAGCCAGTCAAGTCGAGGTGGATTCGCCGGAGAAAGGTGGTATCCGAAATTAACGGGGAAGGAGGGTAGTGGAGGAGGCGAAGTTTTTCGTAGACCTTTTCATCGATATAGTTCGCAGGAGGAGGGGCTTGCCATGTATAGCCTTCAGGCTTTCTGGAAAAAGTAACGCGGATACTTTGCACATGCTCCAGGTAGCGTACGAGGATGGCAACTTGTCCTCGGCTGATTCCGTTGACCATTCCTGTGGCGTCGACCTCTGCGACATTTTCATCGGAAGTGGTAAAGACTGCCAGCTTCGTCACGTCTCGGGAAGAACCATCGGAAAATGTGGCTTTGGCGGAAAGTTGAAGAGAGAAATCCGGCCATTTCAGAAGTTTTGAATCCCCTGGCGTGATCTCAAGCTTCACGCATTTGGCTTCCTCTTCTGGTGTTGGACAACCTTGGCGAATCCAGTCCCGAAGAAGGTTGTAGGCGTAGGTATCGGGTTTGAGGCGTTCTCCTCCCTCATGAGCAATGGCCATGGTGGGCTTTAAGAGCAGGAGACTCTTGTCCGGCTCCATCTTGTTGATTCTTCGCCCCAATTCCTCACGAAAGATGGTGTGAGTATCCAGGGATGGATCGAAGGCTCGAAGGGACAGGCGGAAGTGTCCTTTGCCATGAGGTGAACCATGACAACTTCCCTGGCTGCAACCTTGTTTGGACAAGATGGGAAGCACTTCGTGGTGGAAGGAAATTTTGGGTTTTCCGTCACAAATTAATCCGAAAACTAAAAGGAAGACAGCTGGTGGCACTACTTTCATATTCAATCTTTGCTCCGATTCTTTCTAATCCTCCAGGACCTCTTCATCGTCAGTTACTTTCAGTGATACTTTATTGGAAAAAACCCGCATGAAATGTGCCCCTTCGAGTTCACCTCGGACAGAGGCGTAGATCTCAATGTTCTCTCCAGGGACTGCATTCTTCGGGATGGTAACTTTCAGGACGGAAAATCCATCACTTTCATTAAGATTCTGAGCCTTGGGAGGGACCTTCCATTCTTTGGGGAAACCATGCCAGGAGGTCTTGGGGTTTGCGAAACGAAAAGATTTGTCGGACTTGTTGAAGGCAGCCTTGATTTCGAGGACTTCACCGGGCTTTCCGCTGAGGGGTTTCATGGTGAGCTCAATATTCTTTGGGATGACAAAAAGGGGAATTTGGTTCAGCCATTCCGGTGGAGGAAATGGAATGGTTGGAAGAAGGTTCTGGAAGGCGGGCTTCAGGTAGAGAACATCTGTCCAGACCTGTTGAGGTTGGCCCTCCTTTTGGAAAGACGCTCGTAAATGCAAGGAATCCCAATCGCCGGGTTTCCTGTTGTTCGGGATCTGAATCTCAAAGTCGAAATTGCCTTTATCCTTTCCGATGGATTTAGAACCAAACACTTCCAACTCGGTCGATTCGCTCACCGGTATTAACTCGATCGTTTCGTTAAAACTCTTACGGATACTCTTGAGTTTGAGTGTGACTGCCGATCCAGGTTGGCCAGCAATTGACAAAGGGGACGCCTTGCCTGCTTCCCATTGAAAGCGAAGCGGAGTGGCCTCCAAACAAGCAGAAATCGCATAGGTGAATGCCTGGCTGCCACGCCCGGCTAACTCCTTGACGATTAGATAGAGTCGCCCGTCTGCGGAAGCCAGGTGTTGAAGAGATTCCTCTGCGGAGTTTCCTTCGCCTGCGGAAGCCAGGACTCGGCCTTTTTCGTCCTGTAGGGAAAGCATCAGAAACGTGGGGGCTCCCATGCTGCGGCAGAATGGACTGAAGTGTAGATGTTGGCCCTTTTTTACATCTAAGGCGTAGATGTCCACATCCTCTGGCTTTTGTAAACGACCATTGAGGGTGGCGGAAGATGTGATCACCTGAGCTTCCGAAGTTTGGTTGTTGGGTTCTTTCTCAAGTACGAGGGGTTCTGCCGCCAGTCGTATAGAGACGAAGCCGGAGGCGTTGTGTTCTTTTCCCTTGAAACCCAAACTATGGCTAGAAGATGTTCCGTCGAGCGGTGGCAGATGGGTGGATTGTTGGAGGATCGTTTTACCAGATGAGGAGATGGCGGCAAAGGATGTTTGGGTACCCGCCTGGGCAACCATGGGGAAGGCGGAGATCGGCAAAGGGAAATTGCCTACCCGTAGCCGGTAGAACTTGCCTCCCTTGTAACTCACCTCCCGAACTTCAATGTAAGCGGTGGTCTCTTCTTTGAAAACATGTGCCAATCGAGGGTCTTTGCCGGAGCCGGGTTCATCATCAGAAGTGGCCAGAATCCGCCCATTGGCATCGAGCAATTTCATTACTGCATCGACATCTTCACCAAGCCGACTGCCGACCACTTCAATGGCAATTCGCTGGCCTGCTTTGACTGCCAACTTGTAGTAGTGATGATCCAGGTTCGGGGTTCTCGATTCAATCGCCACAGGAAGTTCGAGTAAGGCGGCTTCTTCGCGGCGTGTCTTTGCTGGAACCTTCTGCGTGGGAAGGTCATCCACAAGCACAAGAATGGGAGGCGTGATGCCTCTGGAAGTTACCAACCGAAGCCAGCCGATCCCAATTCCCGGATTCCCCTTCAACGAGACCTTCAGGCGAACCTTGTTTCTGGGTTTTCCTTCTTTGTCGTCTTCGGGAGGATTGGGATCTTCGCCAATGACTTCATACTCACAGGAAAAAGAGGTTAGCAACTCCAGGTTCCCATCTCCGGAAATGCCGAGGTTTTTGCCGATGATCTCCAGTTCCACAGATTGGCCAACGAGGACAGTTCGCGGAGAGAGTGCTGTGATTTGCTGGGCTTCTGCCAACGAGAACAGAGTGGCGAAGAAGATGCTGAAGAGGACTCGCAAAGATCGCCCTTTTGCGTGAAGGAATGCAGACATCAAAGCACCTGGATTTACGGATTGGTCGCGATCTTGCCGGAAGAGGGGACTTCCACCATGTAGAGATCAAACTTGCCCCTACGTTCGGAGACAATGGCCAGGCGGTTGCCATCCGGGTGCCAGGTCGGGTAATCATCCCGTTCCTCATTGTCTGTGACTTGCCGGACGTTGGACCCGTCCATGTTCATTACGTAAACGTTGTAGAAGCCGTCTCGGGTGCTGGTGAAAGCAATCTGTTTGCCATCCGGTGATACGATTGGGCGGATGTCCATGATTGTGTTTTCAGTCAGCCTCTTCTCGTTCGATCCATCGGCATCCATGGAGTAAATCTCGTAGTTGTTTTCCCGACTGTTGGAGAAGACGATGGTCTTGCCGTCCGGAGTGAAGGAAGGCCAGTTGGAGATGCCTTCGCACTGGGTCAACTGCTTCTTGTTTTTTGCCTCCATGTCCACAGACCATAATTGTTGAGGCCCCTTTTCTGCAAAGGCGTAGACGACCACGGAATTGTCCGGGGCAAAGGCAGGGCTGCGAGTGCCTCCCCGGCCACTGTGTTTAACGAAGTAATCCTTTTTCTCCTGCAGGTCCTTGATGACAAAATGGGCCGTCAGGTTACCGGTACACTCGGTGTAGGAAACATAGCGACCATCCTTTGAAAACGCAGCCTCTACATGATGACGGTTTGCACTCTCATAAAAGGGCTTCGACTCCAAAGTCTCCAAATCCACCTGCCAGAGGCGAATCAGGTCGAGGTTCTCATCGACTCCGTAGACCAATGTGGCACCTCCATCAATGAAGACCGGGTCTCGTTTATTGAACCCATCCTTCGTGAGTTGGGTCTGAGCTGCTAAAAAACCAGCTGTGAGCAGGCCCAAAAGATAGAAACTGCTTCTGGAAAAATTACAAAAGTTCATGAATGAGGCTTCCTCCGTCCAGTACCTTCATTTCGGCCCGTTCTCTGGCACCAATGCCGCTGAGTTCGGCAATGGTCGTGCCCATCATGAGCGGGGTGATGGGGGCGGTCACAGGTTTCTCGCCTCGTTTGTCGCTTTCTCCAATGACGCGGCCTGGCTGAATCCCAGCTCCTGCCCAGACGGAAAAGTAACAATCCTTATGGTGCTCTCGGGCCGCCCGATTGCTGATTCTGGGCGTACGGCCAAATTCTCCCGTGGCAATGACCAATGTATCCTCAAGAAGTCCCCGGCTGTTCATGTCATCCAGAAGGGCAGAAAAGGCACGGTCAAAGATAGGACAATGCCGGTCCTGCAGTAGCTCAAAATTATAAATGTGAGTGTCCCATCCAAAGTCACCATTGGGGGTGAAGGTCTCCACGTATTCACTCCAGTTGACTTGCACGTACGGAACTCCGGTCTCCACAAGACGACGGGCCAGAAGACAACTCTGCCCGAAGGAAGTTTGTCCATAAGCATCACGGGTGGCCTGGGATTCGGTGGTGAGGTCAAATGAGTCTCGGGCTTTCGGGTCTGTTAACAGGCCGTAGGCAGCATGGTGAGCTTGGTTCCAACCGGCTACGCCCGCCCCGTCAATGGCCCGACTTGTGTCATCCAGTTGAGCCATGAGTCGACGTCGGTCATGAATGCGGTTGGGATTCATTCCGGGCAGGAGATCCAGGGTAGGAATGCCGACTTTTCCTTTCTCCGAGCAACTGACCAGGAATGGATCGTAAGCTTTGCCGAGTGTACCGCCGCCGTAGCCTTCAATTCTGCGAGGCAAATCCCGAGGGATTCCCTGACCGAGGTAGAAGAATGGAGGCAATGCACCGGATCGCCCCCGATGCTTGGAAAGGATGGAGCCGAAGTTCGGATGTACGGTTGGGTTCTCCTCAAAACCTGTGAGCCCCACCGTACCTGCCCCAGGGTGACCGTTGTTGGAGGTCTGCATGGACCGAATTACCGAGTACAGATGGCTACGCTTCGCAAGTCGTGGGAGCAATTCCGTCACTTGCAGTCCGTCCGTCTTTGTCGGAATGACTCCAAATGGACCCCGATACTCCATCGGTGCTTCCGGCTTCGGATCGAAAGTGTCGATATGACTGGGCCCACCCCACAACCAGAGAAGGATGACCGACTTCGCCTTGGCTCGATCCCCTAACTTTCGAGCCGCTTCCAAATCCATTCCTCCATATCCTGCTCCAAATGCAAAAGGCAGAGCGGATGCCGTCTTGATGAACGATCGCCGCCCAATCCCATTTCCACAGTCCCTACTTTTGAAATTTCCGAAATCTAACATGATCGATATTTATTCTGTTCCACAGACTAAGTTTCGGAAGTTGGAAAATTCGCCAACTTTTTTCCGATTTACTTCAACCATAGAAGATACAATCCAAACCAAGACATTTGTCATGTCTAAAGCATCTCATCATTGATTTCCAATTGGGTGGCCGAAAACGAACTCAAAGTTCAATCTACATGAATCAGGTAGTCAGCCATGGCATCCAGTTTTTCTTTTACAGA
>CAYSOI010000242.1:0-1163 GCA_964432425.1 uncultured Opitutales bacterium
ACACGGTCTTGCGGTCCCGGTTCACCAAACCACAAGATACCGAATGGACCGTCACTGAGTTGATCCTCACTGCAATAGGTATTGCCGGCGGTGGCGTAGTTGTGTGTCCAGTTGGTAGTCCCTCTTCTCTTCCCTCGTTTGAGTTGGCTGCCCAAATCTGTTGAGATATCAGACCATTCATCCGAATCCTCCACTTCCGTTTTTACCGACGTATGCAAGATCCCCCCGTGCGGACGGGTCAACCGCATCAGTTCGGAGTGCAATCCTGCCGGTGGTTTTGCATGGGCGGGATGGGTGAGATGGGTGTCGACGATGAGGTTAAAGAGATAGGGAGGCAACGATGCTGGGACCACGTGCTGGCCGGGTACATTGATACGGTGGCCGTAAAGTTCATTACGTAGGAACTTCCGTCGGACCTGGTCAGGATTGTCCTCACCAAGGATTGTGATATGCATGTCGGTGCTACGTGCCAATCCCTCTGCCACGATGACGGCACTTGGGCCGACTACCAATGCATGGCCTTTCTTGCTCACTGCCGGATCAGGCGGCGGCGTTGCCACAACCTGTTCCCCTGGAAAGGCTTCCTTTCTTACATTGCGGACTCCACGATAGTCACCATGACCATAGCAACGAACTTGCCCATCTACTGTGCTGACGAACAGCCGACCATCCGAAACTGCCAGGGTACGGACACGGCTATGGGTTGCGATTTGCCACACAATTTCACCTGATTCCGTGTCGAGGGCGACGAGTTGCTTTTCACCTCCAGCAATCAGGTGGCGGCCAGCAAGAACCATGGCTTCATTGGCCTTGGCCGGTGTCATCCAATGGCATTGCTTTGCGATATCCGCGAACAGCCTGGCAGAAGTCTCTGGCCACTTTTCATTCTCCCTCAAGGCATACTTAACCCGGCTTTCCAGAATGGCTTTCCCACGCACGGACTCCGGGCCTCCATGAAGTTCAATCCGATGCCGTGCTTCCGTGGAGGCTGGTACCCGGTGGCTTCGGTGTGCGTTCTCAAATGCCAGCAGTTCCTTTTTCATCATTTCCGGGATTTTGGCGACATCCACGGCGACGATGCGTTCATCCATCGCGATGTAGGCAAGGTCACCCGCAAAGATGATTCGCCGACCATTGAACCATGTAAACTGGAGGACGCCATG
>CAYSOI010000242.1:1263-6804 GCA_964432425.1 uncultured Opitutales bacterium
TCGTCATAATTCACATTGGAAGAGAATTTGAAGGCGTTGTACCCTGCACGGGGTGCGGGCCAGACCGTTGCAGGCGGACAGGTCGGCACATACTCCCAATGTTGCTGCAATGGAAAAATCAGTGCCTCATCGGTGACCCCGGTTCGGTCATTGCCGTTAAGAATGGTCGGCCAGTCCGCATACATCCTCAGAAGTGGGGCAAAAAGGATAACGACGTATAGAACCAAGTGTTTCATGAATGTGGTGTATAGCACGAACCTGCCGGTTTGTACCCGAGTCCACAAGGTGTTTCAGACCAAAGTAAAGGTCAGCATAGGAAATATACAGTTTATCGGGAGATTGCTGCTCCAATTGTTGTCCAATCAGGATTTAGGCATTCGGGAATCCAATCGACTACACAGCCATCCCATGGGATTACTAGGTACAAACACAAGCCACTTAGCGGCGACACATTGGAAACTACTAGAGGTACCTTGACTGGGTCTCAGAGAAGTAGATTGTCTAAAACAAGCAACAAAACTTAATGGGCGGACGAGTATTATAGAGGTGAAGCAATGGAAGAGTATATCCCAAATTTTCGTTCCCTTTTCGAAGGGGAAGAAGACGTACGGCTTCGTCAATAACAAGAGGATTTTCACATGACAAAAGAATCCAAAAACATCGAATGGAAGCAGTCGTGGAATGATGATTACCTGAAGTGGATCTGCGGCTTTGCGAATGCACAGGGCGGACGGATTTTCATTGGTAAAGATGACGCAGGCATAGCCTCAGGCCTGAAGAGTGCCAAGAAGCTACTGGATGACCTGCCTAACAAGATCCGTGACCAACTGGGGCTGATGCCGCAAATCAACTTGCTGCACGAAGACGGCAACACCTATCTGGAGATCATCATTGAGCCGTCGACAGTCCCGATCTCTCTGCGTGGTTCCTACTACTGGCGGTCAGGATCAGTGAAGCAGGAGCTGAAAGGTAACGCATTGACAGAGTTTTTGCTCAAAAAGATGGGTATGACTTGGGATCGTGTCGTTGAGGAAAAAGCGACGTTGGAGGACATTGATGAAACAACGATTGAGTTGTTCAAAAAGGAAGCAGTCACGGCGGGCCGCTTGCCGGATATTTCCGAGCTGACCACCAAAGAGTTACTGAAAAAGCTGCACCTACTCACTGATGAGGGTCTGACCAATGCAGCGGTCGTGCTATTTGGTAAAGATCCCGGCGAATTCTACCCCAACCTGTTTGTGAAAATTGGGCGATTTGGACTCAATATGGTGGACATGCGTTTTCAGGAGGTCTGCGAGGGTAACCTGTTTCAACTCCTTCGTGATGTGATGGAGCAACTGGAACGTAAGTTTTTGATAAAGCCAATACGGTTTGAAGGGCTGCGTCGAATTGAAGAGCTGGAATATCCTGTTCCGGCGTTGCGTGAGATGCTGCTCAATGCATTGGTTCACCGCAACTACATGGGCAGCATGACGCAGCTCCGAGTCATGGATGACCGGCTTTCATTGTGGAATGCCGGGACCCTGCCGCTTGAACTAACCGTTGAAAAGCTCTTTCAGACACACAGGTCCATTCCTCGTAATCCGCTGATCGCAGAGGTTTGCTATAGGGTCGGCTATATTGATTCCTGGGGACGGGGCATTGAAAAGATCACGGATGCCTGCAAAGCGGCGGGACTGCCTGAACCTGTCATTGAGGAAAACACAGGTGGTGTGGCGGTTGAGCTGAAGAAATCTCCTGCTTCAGAAGAGTTGGGTAATCAGTTGGGTAATCAGTTGGGTAATCAGTTGGGTAATACCAAGGAACGGATTCTTGCTGAGATGAAAGCCAATCCCAAGGTTTCAGGGACTCAGCTGGCTGAACTACTGGAAATCAGTACAACGGCAGTTGAGAAGAATATAAAGCAAATGCGTGAAGACAGGCTCATCAAACGCATCGGTGGAACTCGAGGGCATTGGGAAATGATAGAGAAAGATGAAAGCTGAATTCAAACGCGGAATACACAGAACACACGCCTTAGCCCCCATACGGGGGAACGAAATCTAATTGTGCCCCTTCTCTGTGCAAAGAAGCTGCGTTCAAGACCTTACGCAGTTCCGGAATTTGCGTTTATCTGTAGTAGCCAGTAACTGATCTGACAAGTTGCACATCGAGTCGTGTACTGGCATTGTTCCAAGCCATTCGATACCCCATTCCCACTTACATCTTTCATTTCAACAGAAAACTTCCTTTATCCCCAATACCAGTGTCCAGTCCCCTACTGGACTACATGTGGGAAAATCCAAGTAACTGAAAAAAACACTAATTTCCCTGGCAAATGACTGACATGGATGGAAATAGTAGGGTGAAGAATCGTTGCATATGACAAAATCTGAACCACCTGACCATCGGAAAGAGTTTCTCCGCCTCCTTGCACAGCATGAGGCGGCGGTCCGGGCATTTTTGCGGACGATCCTGTCGTCGCGGGCTGATGCGGATGAGGCGTTCCAGATGACCTTGATTACATTGTGGGACAAGTTCGAGAAGTATGACCCGGCGTGCGACTTCAAACCTTGGGCGATGGGGATTGCCCGTTTCAAAGCCCTTTCTGTGATCAGGGATCGCCAGCGGGAACGGTTGATCTTCGGTGAGGATCTGATCGAGCAATTTGCCGAGGATGTAATTGCCTCCGGTGACCAGTATTTGGCCCAGCAGGAGGCACTGGACGATTGCTTGCCCAAGCTGCCCAACGTCCAAAGGGAACTGGTGCTCAGTGCCTACACCAAAGGAACCAGGATTGACCACTTAGCAGAAAGCCTGGGGCGAACTCCAATGGCCCTCTACAAAAATCTGCAAAAGATCCGGAAGGCACTTCTGGAATGCGTACAAAAAACCATTGCTCAAGCAACGGCCTAATTGAAAAGAACGATGAACGACGACAACGACTGGCACGATTTAATACAAAGACATCTCACCGGAACCGCTTCCCCTGAGGAAGCCACCACTCTGGAAGAGGTGCTGAAGAAAGATGCGGACTTGCGTGGACTCTACCTCAACTACGCCAACCTCGACATGGCACTCGGAGCCAGGGCGGAAGCGGCACAGGAGTTGGACGGGGAGCAGGTGGTTTCCGTCCCAAAGCCCCGGCCTTCCTGGTTCTCCTTGCGTCCCTTGACTTCAGCGGCTGCAGGGATCGTACTGGGAGTCCTGACCACTTCGGTCATTTGGGCTTATGCGGTTCCGTCTGCCCCTAAAGTTTTGCGAATCAAAATACCTTTGGAGAATCCTGGATTCGAGGAAGCCATTACGCCGGTTCCTCCTGTACTTCCCAGATCCCTGAACCGCTGGAACGGCGATGACTCCAATACCGTCTCGTCAGGGGATTCCTCCGTGAAGCCGAAGAAGGGTCGTTTCATGATGAAAATGGAGCCGGTGGAAGAACGACGATATTCGCGGATCGAACAAATCGTGGACGTCCGCCATCTCGTCCCGGCAGAGGGGGGCGTGGTGAAATTCAATGCCTCCATCTCTTCCGACGGAGCAGCCCAAAGCCGGACGATCCTTGTCCTGCGGGCATTTACGATGAGTCCCGACGAGATCAATGGCAGCACCGAGAATTTGGTCGACCAAGTCACCAGTGAAGCCCGCAAGGCCGTAATCATCCCAACTGGCTCTACCGACTGGCACCGGGGCACGGTGAGAATGGACCTACCGGAGAATACAAAGACTCTCGTATTCTCCATCGCAGCCGTAAATCCAGCCAAGGCCTCGAAAGGTGCTTCCCGTTATGTCGATGAGATCAAAGCGACGATTGTGGTTTCTAGAACCGAAGGGGAATTTTTATGAGTATCACAAAGCCCCTTACACGACTGCTCCCATTCGTGGCAATCAGCCTTTACGTGCAAGCCAAAATCAGCCCTGAAGTTGATGCCATCCTGGAGAGTTATTGCTATAGTTGCCACGATGACGATGTGCAGAAAGGCGATGTCGATCTGTTTACCTTCACCGAGTTGGACGCTGACGCCAGGCTGGAATTGCTCAACCGAATCGAAGAGCAAATCTATCTCTCGCAAATGCCACCGAAAGAGAAAAAACAACCTACCGCAGCAGAAAAAGAACGACTATTGGCGTGGGTCAGTCAGAGCTTCGCCTCTCTCCGCTCGAAATCGGAATTCAGGGAAAAGCTCCATGAGCCGCCATTCGGCAACTACGTCAGGCTGCCTGGCTATGGGCAACCGGGTCACAAGACACTGGGCAACTGGTACACCACGCATCTAAACAATCACGGCAATCCAATCGAGCACTACGGTCAGTTTGATCAGGAACTGAACCAGTATGGAATCGATCAAGCCGGACCCGTTAAGGAGTTCATGGTCTAATCAAGATGATGGTAATGAAGAACATTCTATCCTACTTTACAGCCCTTAGCTTTTACTGTGTCAGCGTCCAGTCACAAGAGGCGAGTCTCAAGCTTGCAAGTGCTAATGCGGGTATGGAGCTAGAGGTAAAAGAGTATGCTCCGGGTCGTGATTCAGTAGAATTCAGGTGGCCCACGCACATCGCTTTTGGCCCGGGCAATCAGGAGATTGTTACCGACCTGAAAAACAATCGTTTGATGTTTCGTGAAGGTCCTGGCGATCCGTTTGAACTTTCGCCAGTGTCGTTACGTGGTCCTCACTCGGTTGTTTATAATCCGGCTGACAAGTTATACTACGCCAATGACACTGACAATCATCGTATCATTGCATTCGCCGATCTTTCAAAGAAAGCAATTCACGCACAGACAAGGAATATTGCGGGCATTTCATTAAGTCGTCCTCACGATGTGGTGCTTGATCACGCGGCGGGTTGGATCTACGCAATCAATCCCAACTCCGGCCATGTGTTTCGCTTCACAGCAATCAGTGAGAATGAAAGTGTAATCAAGGTCCCGGTGCAGGGCTACGCACGGGCTCTGACCTTCGCAAATGGCAAGCTTTATGCGATCGGGTCGGCAAGGGGTAGGATCGTGGAAATTGTGGATTGGGAAACCCCAACGTTCAAGATATACGATAGTTTTGATCCTTCAGGTCGAAATGGTCCTGCAGGATCTTGGAATAAGACGGGTTTGGTTCTTAACGATGCTGAATTTTTTGACGGCTTCTGGTATGCGACCAGTTATTTCACCAAACAGTATGGTCGCGGAACAGATTTCAACCAACATAAGTTCATTCGTTTCAAAACTTTTGATGATCTCGTGAAAGGGGAATGGACGGATCTAAGCATCCTCGTTCCGGCTGGGATGACCCCGTATTATCTCACCGTGAATGGAGATAAACTCTACCTGGCAATCTTTAACCATAGTGCACCGGGTATCGGTGACTCGATTCTCCAGTTCACTCCTTTCAAGAACTAGAAAGTTTGTAAATGGTCATTCACAGACTAACGAAATTACCAATCGTACTGCTACGGAATTTACCATTTGTCGGCCAATTCAAGACCTTCCCAGAAATAGATCACACTGCTGGAACACTATAAAAAACAAAACTCAAAAAAGAGGAAATTCCATGAAGCTATATTTAT
>CAYSOI010000243.1:0-6785 GCA_964432425.1 uncultured Opitutales bacterium
TTGGCGAGGAGTTGCTCGGTTTGGCATTGGGTGAGGTTTGCAATGGCTTGGAGGGTCGCTTCCTTGCGGTTGAAGTCAGCTTCGTGTTCGTAGGCGAGGGTGTGCAGGAGCCCGGCTTTGGCGGCGATGCTTTTGGGCTTTTCCTTGATTTTCTCGGCGGCGGCGACTTTGAGTTTTGTGAACTCTTCTTCGGAGAGTTTGGAGAATTGTTCGGGGAGGCCTTTGAGGAAGGCGTCGGCCCGGCGTTGAAGTTCGTCGGCGGGGTGGGTGCCGGATTGGATGATGAAGTAGGAGAGGAGGCGGTCTTCCTTGCGGGAGGCTCCGCCCCAGACGATGTAGCCGAGTTGTTGCTTGGTCCGCATTTCATTGTAGAAGGGTTGGCCGACGAAGTTGTCGATGACGAGCATGGCGGCACGGTTTTCGGGGGTGTCCATGGCGATGCTGTATTCTCTCCAGAGGGCAGAGTTGTTGACTTCAAGTTTGTGGGTGCGGAGTAGGGTTTCTCCGGGTTCCATGGTGAGGATTTCTTTCTCGAATGGGTCCTGACCTTTGGGGATGGGTTTGAGTTTGAGGGAGTTCTGGACTTTTCTGGTGGTGGCGACGGCTTGTTGGGCAGTGAAGTTTCCGTGGATGAGGGCTTCGATGTTGCCGTGGCGGAAGAGTTCTTTTCGGGCGTAGGTTGTGACGTCCGCTAATGTGATTTTACGGAGGACCGGGAGTTGTTCTTCGGGGGAGAACTGTACTTTTTCGGTGGTGAGATTTTTGTAGTGTCGTCCGAGTCTCCATGCGTCGCTTTTGGGGAAGTTTTCGAGAGCCCGGATGTTGGTTTCTTTGATGGCTTCGAAGCGTTCTTCGGAGATGTCCGGGTTTTGGAGGGTTTTGAGGATTTTGTTGAGGAGGGTGCCGGCGGAGGTGCTGTAGCCGGTGAGGGTGAGGTTGACTCCGTCGAGCCCGGCACTGAAGCCGTAGCTGAGTCCGGCCATGGCGGCGGGATAGGCTTCTTCATTGAGGGCTTCGTTGACGACATCGGCGACCAGGCCTTTGAGGAGGGAATTTTTGAGGGTGGCCTGGTTTTCGGGTTGGAGGATGTCGAAGGTGAGGGTGACTTTGGGTCGTTGAAACTGGGTGTCTTGAGAATAGTACAGGGATATGCCGGGTTCGTCGATGAGTTGGACCGGGTGTTCCGGGAGTTGTTGCAGGGTTTTGGGGAGGTAGGGGTTGGGTTCCGGAAGGTGGAGTGCGGGAATTTTGCGGGGGTGTTGGAGTTGTTTCCACTCTTTGCCGGTCAGTTTTTCAAAGGAGTATTGGGTGCCGTAGTATTTTTCGGTTTTGTCGGTCTTTACGCCTTTGGCGGCGAGGAGGCAGAGCATGTTGTCGGGGCGAAGATGGGAGACGAATTTTTCGTAGAGTGCGGGGTCTTGCTTTTCCCAGAGGTAGCCGACTCTTTCGGCGATTTCGATGGGGTAGAGGCGGAGGTTGTTGGCGAGGCCGATGGCTCTTTGTGTGCCTTCGCCTTTGTTGGAGTAGAGTTCTTCGAGGCGGCCCATGATGGCTTGTTCCTGGAAGAGTTCTTCCGGGTAGCCGGATTGCTTGAGCATCTGGATGTAGGAGAAGGTGTGGGCAATGACATCGTGATAGTTTTTGAGTCCATTGGGGGTGAGGCTGACCCGGATGAAGAAGGAGCCGTAGGATTTGGCGGGGTCGTAGCCGTAGGCGCCGAGGCCGGTGGCGAGGTCGAGTTCCTTGAGGTGGGAGAGGAGGCTGCCTTTGCCTTCGTGTCCGATGATGAAGGAGAGGAGTTGAGCGGGTTTGCTTTCGTAGTATTGGTCGCCTCCGGGGGTTGGGAATTCGAGGGTGAGGGTGCGGATGTCTTTGATGGGTTCGACTTTGGCGATGCGGAGGGCTTTTGCCTGGAGGAGGTGGCCATCCGGGATTTGGACTTCGGGTTTGTTGCGGTTTTCGATGGGGGCGAAGTACTGGCGGGTCCAGGTTTCGAGTTGGTCGAGGCTGGCTTTGCCGCACAGGGCAAGGGTCATTTGGTTGGCACTGTAATGGCGGTCATAGAAGTCCATGAACTCCTTGCGCTGAATGCCTTTGAGGGTTTCCAGGTTTCCGGTTGAGAAGTTGTTGGCAGGGTGTTTGGGGTTGTAGAGAGTACGGCGGATCTGGAGTTGGCGCCAGGTGTCGTTCTGAAGGTTTTTCTGGTGCTCGGAGTTGACGGCGTTCATTTCACGGTTGGTGAATTCTTCGGTGAAGAGGGGGGAAATGAAAAACTGGGAAAAGCGGTCGAGTGCTCCATCAAAGGCATCGTGGTAGACCTGGAAGTGGTAGTTGGTGTGGTCGGAGGAGGTGTAGGCGTTTGAGTAACCGCCGTTGGTCTTGAGGTACTTGCCGTATTCACCGGCTTCAGGGTATTTTTCCGTGCCGAGGAAGAGCATGTGCTCCAGAAAATGGGCCAGTCCGGAGCGGCTGTCGGGATCACTCATGGAGCCGACATCGACACACATGGAGGCGGAGGAGACGTTGAGTTCGGGGTCGGAGAGGAGGAGGACTTTGAGTTTATTATCCAGCACGAGGCGGCGGTACTGGGATTTGTCGAGCGGATGTTTGTCCGGGAAATTGAGTTCGGCGACGAGAAGAGTCGGTAGAAGGAGTACAAGGAATACGGAGAGAATGCGTTGCATCATAATAATTGCTGGGTGATTGGAAAATTTTGGCGAATGAAGGCGATGCTGCAGAAAGTTTGCAAGCATGGAGGATATAGATTGTAGCGACGAAGTTTGCCGGATTGGTCAAGATTGTTGCAATTTTCGTTTTGCTCATTGGCGGAAGGTTGTCCATTTTGGCCGCCATGAAATTTCTTCAACAGATCAGCGTTCTGGTATTTTTGACCTCATTTTTGTGCGGAGCGGAGGAGAAGCTTCCGGAATGGTATTCGAAGGGAACCAAGACCCGGGATGGGATTGGAAAATACTACATGGGGCGGGAGATTTCGCATGTGATGGGACACTTGGGAGCGGGTTGGCTGGAGCGCCCTGGTCGGCAGAAGGAGGAGCGGACGGATTTGTTGCTGAAGAATCTGGCTTTGAAAAAACATCACAATTTTGCTGATATCGGAGCGGGCACCGGATATTTTTCGATTCCCCTTAGTGCTCAGATCCCGGAGGGCAAGGTTTACGCTGTCGATATTCAGACGGAGATGCTGGACATCATTCGTGACCGGATGAAGAAGCGGGGTATTAAGAACATTGTGCCGACATTGGGAACGATTTCTGACACGAAACTGCCAGCGGATACCATTGATCTGGTGTTGATGGTGGATGCCTATCACGAGTTTTCCCACCCGAAGGAAATGATGGATTCGATTGTGAAGGGGCTGCGAAAAGGTGGACGTGTGGTCCTCATTGAGTACCGCAAGGAAGACCCGACCGTACTGATCAAGCCCTTGCACAAGATGACACAAAAGCAGGCCATCAAGGAAATGGAAGCCGTTGGTCTGAAGTGGAAAGAGACCAAGGACTTTTTGCCGAAACAGCATTTCATGGTGTTTGTGAAACCATAAATTGCCCAAATCTTTCTTTCGGAGCCGCTTAATCCATTATGGCCACAACTCCATTTGATCCTGCACGGGTTCGTGAGGACTTTCCCATTCTTTCCACGATGGTTCGTGATAAGCCGTTGTGCTATCTCGACAATGCTGCCAGTACGCAGAAGCCGAGAGCTGTCATCGACCGTCTGGAAAAGTATTACTCGACCGAAAATGCCAACATCCATCGTGGTGTGCACCATCTTGGGGAGCTGGCGACGGATGCTTACCATGGAGCCCGGAAGACCGTTGCGGACTTTTTGAATGCACCGTCAGAGAAACAAGTGTTGTTCACTCGGGGCACGACGGAATCCATCAACCTGGTGGCCAACTCCTGGGGGCGGAAATTTCTGAAGGAAGGGGACGAGATCCTGATCACTGCGATGGAGCACCACGCCAACATTGTTCCCTGGCAGATGATTGCCGAGCAAACTGGAGCGGTGGTGAAAGTGGTGCCGATTAATGATTCCTCTGAAGTGGATGTTGAGGAACTTGAATCCCTATTTTCAGATCGTACCCGGATGTTTGCCTTTTGTCAGATCTCCAATTCACTCGGCACCATCAATCCTGCCAAGGAGTGGATTGCAAAGGCCAAAGCACGGGGAATCACCACCTTGCTGGATGCGGCCCAGGGAGCTCCCCATCTGGGGGGGGATGTGCAGGATCTGGATTGCGACTTTTATGCGTTTTCGGGACACAAAATTTATGGGCCGACCGGGATTGGCATTCTTTACGGCAAAGCAGAGATCCTTGAGCAAATGCCGCCGTACCAGGGTGGGGGAGACATGATCCAGCGAGTCACCTTTGAGAAGAGTACATTCAAAGGTTTGCCGGAACGTTTTGAAGCAGGAACACCCAACATTGCCGGAGCCGCCGGACTGGGAGCTGCTATTGAATATTTGCAACAATTCGATCCCGCAGAGATCCATGCCCATGAAGCCAAACTCGTGGAGTATGCCATCGAAAAACTCACTGAAATCGAGGGCCTGACTCTGTACACCAGAGCCAAAGCCCGGACCGGCGTCACTTCCTTTACTCTTCAGGGGATACATCCACACGACATCGCCACCATTCTGGACCGGTCGGGTGTGGCTATTCGGGCTGGCAATCACTGTACACAACCCCTGATGAAACTTTTGGGAGTTCCGGCAACTGCCCGGGCTTCCTTTGCGATATACAACACCACAGAAGAGGTGGACACGTTGGTGGCTGCCATTTTAAAAACACAGAAACTTTTTTCCTGATTCCATGTCAGACGACCTCGAAGATCTCTACCAGGACATCATTCTGGATCACAATCGACGCCCTCGCAATTCCCGTGAGCTGCCGGACCGCACTCACTATGCGGAAGGTTTGAATCCGCTCTGCGGGGATGAGATCACCGTGAACCTGTTGCTGGATGGCAATACCATCAAAGACATCAGTTTCCTCGGCCAAGGTTGTGCCATTTCACAAGCCTCCGCGTCCCTGATGACGGAAATTCTCAAGGGCCTGAGTCTTGAGGATATGCAGAAGCAGTCTGAGATCATCCATCAGTTGCTCACCGCAGAAAAGGATAACCCGGATGCCCTCTTTGATTACGGGAACTTGGCCGCACTCTCCGGAGTCCGCAAATTCCCGGCCCGCATCAAATGCGCCACTTTGGCATGGCACACCTTGGAGGCCGCATTAAAAGGCCAACACGCCATCTCTACCGAAGACGATCTCTAAGATCGCATTCTTCTGGTAACTTTTCCCTATCTCGGCATACTTTCTCTCTTTTTCTTCCATGAAAACTGCGATCATTGGAGCTGGAATCACAGGTTTGTCCTGTGCATACCGCCTGAAGCAATCCCGGCAGGAATTCCTCGTCTTTGAAAAACGCAAGAGAGTCGGAGGTGTTATTCATACGGAAGAAAAAGAGGGTCACTTGGTTGAGCATGGTCCCAATTCCCTGCTCCTAACTGATTTGGATATCAAAGAGTATCTGGAGAATTTGGGACTTTCGGATGAAATGATCGAGGCGAACCCCGCCTCCAGCAATCGTTACATCCTTCGCGAAGGTGAATTGGCTCCCTTACCGACCTCACCGCTAAGTTTTCTCACAACCAAAGTCTTCTCCCTCGCGGGAAAGATTCGCCTCTTTCGCGAATTCTTTATCTCACCGCTTAACGGCGGGGAGGATCACAGCCTGGCCTCCTTCTTCAAGCAAAGGTTCGGGAAAGAGATCTATACCTACGCCGTAGACCCCTTCATCGCTGGCATCTACGCCGGTGACCCGGAAAAGCTCTCCGTTCGCCACGCTTTTCCTACACTGCATCAACTGGAGCAAACCTACGGCTCTGTGCTTCGTGGATTTGTCAAAGCAGGCAAAGCGAAGAAGCAGAATCCCCATTCCATTCCCCGCAAACTAGTCAGTTTTCGCAAGGGGATGGGCATGTTGCCGAATGCACTTTACGAAAAAGTTCGCCCGGAAAACGTCCGTCTCAAAGTTTCCTTGAATTCGATTGAACCTCTGCCTGAAGGCAAATGGCGCATTACTTGGCAGGAAGGAGAAGGGGAGCCGCAGGAAGATATCTTTCAACGCCTGGTGCTGACAAATCCGGCCTACATCCTTCCGGATTTGCCCTTCCCCCAACCCCTTCTGGAGCAACTCACTCCACTGGAAGAAATTCACTATCCCCCTATTGCCTGCGTAGCTTTCGGGTTTCGGCGTGACCAGATCAAGCATGCTCTGGATGGATTTGGCATGCTTATCCCCTCGGTTGAAGATAAGAACCTTCTCGGCACTATATTCTCCTCCACACTCTTTCCGGACCGGGCTCCTTCGGGGCAAGTCATGCTGCAATGCTTTGTTGGCGGAGCACGAAACAGCATTGTCCGCCGCTTAAGCCGTGAAGACATTGTTTCTTTGATCCTTCCAGAACTTTCCAAGATTCTCGGTATCCAGGGTGCTCCCAGTTTTACCGAAGTTCGCAAATGGAAGAAATCGATTCCGCAGCTCAATCTCGGGCATGAACGCTTTCTTGGCATTCTGAACGATATCGAAAAACAATACCCGACGCTCACCTTTGCTGGCAACTATCGCAACGGCGTCTCCGTCCCCAACTGTATTCATGCTGGTTGGGCAGCCGCTCAGGCTCCCATGGCGTAAACCAATCGCCTACTCCACAATCACCGCTACCGCCATTGCGATTTCCCGGGTATGGGACAAGGAGAT
>CAYSOI010000244.1:0-6776 GCA_964432425.1 uncultured Opitutales bacterium
TGAGCCGACGGCTTCAATGTCATCGCCGTCAGGGACTTCGAAATCTGCGTCTGGGTTGAGGGTCTCCACTTCGCCTGCATCAAAGCCTTCCTCGCCGACGTCCAGAATGGTTTCCCCGGTATCATTCACCAACATGAAGTTGCTGGTGTGGACATTATGACCATAACATAAATCCGACCAAAGCCAGGCGTAGAAAAACGCATCATCCCAGCCATGGTATCTTGAATAGACCGGGCCGGCCGTACGGTGAGATGGTGTGTCCACAATCACATCTGAACGGGATTTCACTTTCTTCCGGGGGCGGATCATGTGGTTCTGTTTCTTGATGTTCAATTCATCGACTCGAATGAATTTCCTCAAGGATTGCTCCAAGGAATTGGTAAATGCATCAAAGGCGGTTCGATGTTTCGCCAGGGTAGCGTCGTAAGATTCCTGATCCGAAAAACAGCCATCGATTCGACTCCGGAAGCTTTCCACGGATTCCCCAGATTTTGCCCGAAAATCATTCATGCAGCCATTGATCACCATCGTGACAGGTGCGGCTCCCACTTTATGCCTTCGTCGGACATCGATTTCGATCAGCAACTTCAGGAGTTCTGTTTCGTGCTCAACCACAAGTTTCAGGTCTTCGAAGACTTCCGCTTCAATGTGATCCACTTCGTATTGAAACGTTTCCACGGCTGCCTTCAGGTCATTCTTTTTCCCCTCCTCATCAAAGTAGAAGTCGATCTGATCTTTGGAGAGGCGGACAATATTTGTCACTCCAGCATCTCGAAGTGCACGGTTCAGTTGTTGCAGAATGGTGATGGCGGTGAAGGTTTGTTGTTCCTCCTCCGGTGAAGACAATCCGGCAGTGAGGAAGTGCAGCATTTTGCCAAATACATGGGAGGGTTTGACTCTCTCAATGAGGGTGATCTCCGAGGGATTCAGTTCGACTTGGGCTTTATAGTACATTGGATTCTGGGGTTTCTTGTGTGACCGCTGTGCACCCTCCACAAGAGGGGACTTCATTCATGGATTCAGAATTTTTCAAAGTGAACATGCTCTGGCCAGGAAACGCCTCAGAATATATGGCTTCAAAGGTCCGGAATTGTGCACGGTTTGCTGCATCATTTGAGTCGGGAGTATGATGGATAAATCTCCCAAACGTCTTCTCGCAAAAGTCTGCGTACATCCGAGTGAACAAGATGAACTCATGCCAGGCATCATCGATAATTTTTGTCGGGGTGATCCTTTCTTTATGCCAGGCCGCACAAGCTAAGAAACGCAGGACATCTGCCAAGAGGTCCGGTACCCGCTCTTGGTCCACATTGCAGGCAATTGAAATCTTTTGTCGCAGCAACGGGCAAAGCTCCAGCAATTGGTTTGCCTTTGAACCCGCGTCAAAGGCAATCAGTTCGTCCTTACTTACGAGCATATCATTACTCTACATCCCCTTTTTAATCTCCGCCAACTCCTTCCGCTCCGGCATATCTTTGTAAAATGGGTCCAGAGGAAAACAACCGGAGATGATGCCATTTCTAGGGGCCGTCGTGCAGTCGCTGAAGGTGCGGCAGATCTTTTTGCGGCCCAGTTCCTTTCCGGCAATGACATCGGCTGGCATGTCCGGGTAGGAGAGAACCATGCGACCCAATCCCACAAAATCTGCGTTTCCGTCTCTCACCACTTTCTGCCCAACATTTGGCAACCATTCCTGTAAATAGGAGTAGCCTGAGCCGACGATGGCCATCTCCGGGTGCAGCTTCTTGAGTTCTGCCGTTGCGGCGATTTGCCGAGCGACTCCGACTAACGGATCTTCCGGAGGTTGATAGCCATCCGAAGGCGGGAAGGCGGCCGGGCGTTGAATGTGCGGATTGTAGTACGGGCTTCCGCAGGTGGAGCAAACCAGGTTGATGCCCAACTCCTTGAGCAATTCCATAAACTTGGAAGGCTCAGCAAGGTCGATCCCCGTAGCCGATCCATCTCCACCAAATGCATATTCATAAGGTGCTTCATGGGAAGGAACCCCGATCCCATCTTCCCCTTTCTCAAAGGGAGTGTAGTCAAAGATGCTCACCCGAACCCCAATCTCCAGCCCCGGAGCCTCTGCCCGGATACCTGCCACCACTTCTCTCAGGAAACGTGTACGGTTCTCAAAGCTGCCTCCATATTTCCCTGGGCGATCAAATCCTGAAAGCAACTCATGGCCCAGATAGCCATGGCAATGCTTCACATCCACGAACTTGAACCCAATCTTTTGAGCCAGGACTGCCGCTTTGACAAAATCTTCCACCAACTCATCGAGTTCACCATCACTGAAGATCGCGGAATCCTCGGTCACTCCAGCCCGTTGGTCCAAAACCGGATGCCGATACCCAATCCGAGGTTCGAGGAACTTTTTGTCATTGGGACGGGCAAAACGACCCGAGTGCGTCAACTGAAGACCGACCAACAAATCCGAAGTCGTTCCAAAGTGTTCCTCATGCGTATTCTCCAGCAATTTCCGCAGAGACTCGATCTCCGACAATGTCCCGTTATTGATCAGGAGTTGGTTCGGATTCGCCCGACCGTCATGCCGCACCGCTACCGCTTCACCTCCCCAAATCAGCTTCGAACCTCCCAGCCCAAAGTTCTTCCAACGGCGACGGGTCAGTTCCGTTGGCTTCCCATCCAGCTCACCGTCCCAACCTTCCATCGGCAGAGTACAAAATCGATTACCAATTCTTCCGTCATCCCGTTCCAATGACTGCCCAAGAGGGGAGTCCTCACCGGATTCCAGAATCTCATCGACTGGAATTTCAATACCCAACTCTTGCAGACGAGCATTGAATTGTTCAAAAGTTTTGAGATTCGAGATCTTTGGAAACTTCATAATTTTCTGAATAACAATATGAGATCGGCCTACCATGAGAGGGCAGGCATCTCTGTCCACCTTTTTACTCAATCTCATGGTGCGGATGGATTCAAGGGCGGTTACGGTTGACAATCATCCCGTCACCGACATTGAAGCATGCCGCTTTTTCCAGAAATACTAGATTTTTACCCAAAGTTTTCGCACAACAAGTGCTGTAAGATAAAATACATCAATACCCGCATCGCTGATCTACCCAGTGTCCCCATTGTAAAATAAGGTTTTAAATGTTGAAAAAAATTCTAATTGCCAATCGTGGAGAGATTGCGGTCCGAATCATTCGAGCTTGTGCTGAAATGGGCATTCGTTCGGTTGCGATCTTTACGGAAGCTGATCGCTATGCCTTGCATGTCAAACGGGCCGATGAGGCGTATTCACTCGGGGAAGATCCTATTGCCGGATATCTGAATCCTCAGAAGATGGTCAGTCTGGCCAAAGAACTTGGCTGTGATGGGATACATCCTGGTTATGGTTTCATGTCTGAGAATGCTACATTTGCTCGTCTCTGTGAGGAGCAAGGTGTGAAGTTCATTGGGCCTGAGTCCGACGTGATTCACAAGATGGGTGACAAAACTCAGGCTCGGGACACCATGCGTGCGGCTGGAGTACCAGTTACGCCTGGCTCGGATGGGAATTTGAAGGATTTGGACGAAGCGTTGAAGGTGGCTGAGGAAATTGGCTATCCGGTCATGCTGAAAGCCACATCTGGCGGAGGCGGCCGTGGGATTCGCCGCTGTGATAGTGCGGATGATTTACGCACTCAATATCCTCGTGTAATCAGTGAGGCCACCAAAGCTTTCGGAAGTGCAGAGGTGTTTTTGGAAAAATGCATCGTCAATCCAAAGCATATTGAGGTACAGATTCTTGCCGATAGTCACGGTAATGTGATTCATTTGTTCGAACGCGATTGTTCCATTCAGCGGCGGAACCAAAAGCTCATCGAAATCGCCCCAAGTCCTCAGCTCTCTGATGAAATGCGGGAGTACATTGGTGGCCTTGGTGTGAAAGCCGCAGAGGCGGTTGGATATGAGAATGCCGGGACCGTCGAATTCCTGCTCACTGGAGATGAGGTCTATTTCATGGAAATGAACACCCGTGTCCAGGTGGAGCATACCATTACCGAGCAAATCACTGGCGTGGATATCGTACGTGAACAGATTCGAGTCGCTTCTGGACTCCCTCTCAGCTATCGCCAGGAAGACATCCAGTTCCGCGGTTATGCATTGCAGTTTCGGATCAATGCCGAAAATCCAAAGAATGATTTCCTGCCCAGCTTCGGACGGGTTACTCATTACTACGCTTCTGGCGGTCCAGGAGTTCGCGTCGATACTGCGATTTACACTGGTTACGAGATCCCTCCGCACTACGACTCCATGTGTTTGAAGCTGATTGTCTGGGCATTGAGTTGGGAGGAAGCGCTTGATCGTGGTTTGCGGGCCCTCGACGACATGCGTTTACAGGGAATCAAAACCACCGCCACTTATTATAAAGAGATTCTCCAGCATGAGGATTTCAAGTCCGCTGAGTTCAATACCAGCTTTGTTCCTGAGCATCCGGAACTCTTAAAATATTCCGACAAGCGGGAACCTGGGGAAATCGCCCTGGCTCTCGCCACCGCAGTTGCAGCTCATGTTGGGTGGTAATCTGCAAACTCTCTCACAACGCACAAACTCCACAAAACCACTTTCGCTTTAAATCACCAAGAATGAGTACTCCAGAAAGCACCGCCAACCCCGTACAGGTTACTGAATTAATTCTTCGGGACGCCCACCAGTCCTTGATTGCCACACGTCTGCGTACGGAAGACATGTTGCCCATTTGTGAAAAATTGGACAAAGTCGGGTTCTGGTCGCTTGAGGCCTGGGGAGGCGCTACATTTGATGCCTGCATCCGGTTTTTGAAAGAAGACCCATGGGAAAGGTTGCGTAAACTTAAAGCCGCTCTGCCCAACACGCCATTGCAGATGTTGCTCCGTGGTCAGAACTTGCTCGGATATCGTCATTATGCCGATGATGTGGTCGTCGCCTTTGTTGAGAAATCTGCAGAAAATGGCATGGATGTGTTCCGGGTCTTCGATGCTCTCAATGATGTTCGCAACTTGGAAACTGCCATGAAAGCGGTCAACCAGACAGGCAAACATGCAGAAGGTACGATCTGTTACACCACCAGCCCTGTGCATACCCTCGAAAGTTTTGTCGATCTTGGCAAAAGACTGGTGGATATGGGGGCAGACTCGGTTGTCATTAAAGACATGGCTGGGCTGCTGACGCCTTACTCTTCCTTTGATTTGGTTTCTGCATTGAAAGTTGCTTTGCCCGTTCCCATTGCCCTGCACAGTCATTCCACCGCAGGACTTGCAGGCCTTTGCCAACTGAAAGCCGTGGAGGCAGGTGTTGATCGCATTGACACAGCCATTTCTTCCTTTGCCAATGGTACCAGTCATCCGGCCACGGAATCACAGGTCGCAGCATTGAGGGGAACTCCCTACGACACAGGATTGGACCTGAACCTCCTTACCGAGATCGCGGACTACTTCCGGGAAGTTCGCAAAAAGTATCACCAATTCGAGAGTGAATTCACCAGGGAAGATGTTTCTGTACAGATCAATCAGGTGCCTGGTGGCATGATGTCCAATCTGGCGAACCAGTTGAAGGAGCAAAATGCGTTGGACAAGATTCGCGACGTATTTGACGAAATTCCCCGAGTCCGTGAAGACCTTGGTTATCCACCCCTGGTGACTCCAACCTCACAAATTGTCGGGACACAGGCTGTGTACAATATCCTTTTCGGGGAACGGTATAAAACCATCACCAACGAAGTGAAACGCTACCTCCAGGGTGGCTATGGAAAGGCTCCAGCTCCCGTGAACAAGGAGGTGCAGCAGAAAGCGATCGGAAATGAAAGAGTTTTTGAAAGCAGACCGGCGGACCACCTGAAACCTGAATTCTATAAGCTGACGGAAGAAATTGGTGATTTGGCCAAGTCTACCGAAGATGTCCTGTCCTATGCCATGTTTCCTGATCTGGGACGTGATTTTCTCCAACAACGGGAAGATGGAACGCTAACGCCCGAGCCTCTTCTGCCTCCACAGAATGGCTCTGGATCCGCCGGCAAACCAGTTGGCGGCACACCCACTGAGTTTAAGATTGATGTCCATGGAGAATCTTACGAAGTCGCCATCACAGGTGTTGGCGATGCTGGCGGCGGTAGGCAGAAGATCTATCTTTCCTTCGACGGAATGCCGGAAGAAACTGTCTTCGAACCATTGAATGAATACCAGGCTGAAGGTGGGGGCTCCCATCGTGGCAAAGCGACCGAACCTGGGCATGTTACCGCAGCCATGCCCGGAAATGTTGTGGAGGTTCTCGTCAAGGAAGGCGAAAAAGTCGAAGCCGGACAAGGCATCCTCGTGACGGAAGCCATGAAGATGGAAAGCGAAATTCAGGCGAACATTGCTGGTACTGTAGCCCAGGTTTATGTTGCCAAAGGAGACCGTGTCACACCTGGCGAAATCCTGGTCGAGATTGTTGAGTAGGTTTTACTTATTCAACAATTTCTCTAACCCGCCTATCTCCCGGATTTCCTACTACGACTTGTCGCACGGCATTGTGACAGCGTTTGGCTTGTTTCCTCCTCAAGCAGGGTGTACCCACCCATCACTTCGTCCCAACCTTCAAACGGCAAAACAAAAACCGGTTTCCTATACTTCCACCATCCCTTTCCAAAGACTGCCCAAGATCAGTGCTTTTGTGCAGTTCTATTCAACAAGGTTGATGCTTCTGCAGGTATGGCAAACATTGCGGTTTTCATAGGACGTATCAGTCCTATATGTCCTATACGACCTATAGAGGGCGCCATTTCTGCCTGAACAGAAACCTGGGATTTA
>CAYSOI010000245.1:0-6773 GCA_964432425.1 uncultured Opitutales bacterium
TATGAAATCTCCCTGAAGCAGCATTTTAATAAACTGGAGATCCCCCAAAGCTTAATCGAAAACTTTGAATATCATGTCAGAGGTGAAGGTTGGACCCTGCTTCCTTTGACTTGTCCTCATGCCATTCTGGCAGGTCAGTTAGAGACAGATCACAAGGATCCCTTTGACCGATTGATAGCAGCACAATCCATTGTGGAAAATGTGAAGATCGTCACCTGTGATCAGCAAATTTCAAGAATCCAAAATATAGATGTCATTTGGTAAGTGACCTCACACCAAGTAAGGCCGCAGCACATTCCCGGCAACCACCAACGCCCGCTGCCGCCCCTCCAAATCCTGCCCAAACGTATCGTCTTCCACCTCGATACAAACCGGCCCCCGATAACGGGTCTCCATCAAATCACTGAGGAATTCCCCCCAGTCCATCTCCCCATACCCAGGGATACGAGGCTGATGCCATTCCAGCGGATGGGAAAAGACCCCCACATCATCAATTCGATCTCGGCGAATCTTGATGTCCTTGGCGTGAAAATGAAAAATCTTATCCTGAAACTCCTGTAGGGGAGAAGACGGCTCCATCTGCTGCAAAACAAAGTGAGAAGGATCATAATTGAGCCCGAAATTCGGACTATCAATGTCCGAAAAGGCCCGCCGCCAAATCTCCGGCGTCGTCATTAAATTCTTCCCGCCCGGCCACTCATCTCCAGTGAAATACATAGGGCAATTCTCAATCCCGATCCGAACTCCCTGATCCTCGGCAAATTGGATCAACGGCCGCCAGGTTTCCAGAAAACGCGGCCAGTTCTCATCCACACTCCTCGTCCAGTCCTTGCCCACAAACGTATTCACCGTATCCAACCCCAACTGGGAAGCCGCCACCATCACTTTCTTTAAGTGTTCCACCGCCACCCTCGCCGTTTCCGGATCTGGATCCAAAGCATTCGGATAATACCCCAGCGCCGTCAAATCCACATCATACTCCGCACACAATCCCAACACCTCATCCGCCTTCCCCCCAGAAAAATCATCCACATTCACATGCGTCACCCCAGCAAACTTCCGCTCCGCCTTCCCCACAGGCCAACACATCGCCTCCACACAACTAAATCCCTCCTCTTTTGCAAAGGCGAGGACCTCTTCCAGTTTCAATTCAGGTAAAATAGCAGAGACAAATCCAAGATTCATGAGAACATCCAAAGGTTGAGGTTAAGACTCCCATGTATGCACTTTCCCAAATCCTCAATCAAGCCCACATTAGTGAGAATTTGGTGAAAAAAAGTGCCTCGAGAAAAGGACCTTCGAATGTAGCAGAATTTGCAAAAAATTCTGATTCTGCCCACATTACAGTAATCGACACACACCTTTAGAAAGATTCAATCATGCTCGAACATACAGTTACCTTTCGACTCAAACATCCCGCGGGCTCTCCAGAGGAATCAGACTTTCTTTCCGCTGCCGCTGAACTGGCTTCAATCCAAGGAGTCCAGGAGTTTCAAATTCGCCGTCAGGTCAGCCCGAAGAACACGCACACTTATGGCATCACCATGAAGTTTCAGGGTGCGGAGGAATTTCAATACTATTGCGATCATCCTCTTCATACAGATTTTGTTGAAAACCGTTGGTTGCCCGAAGTGGAAGATTTTCAGGAAGCCGACTTCGAAGCCATTGGTGAATGAAAACCCGGCGACACTTTCTAGCATCGGCAACAGCCTTCGCTGGAGCAATTCCCCTGGCCTTTGCCAAAGGTGATGGCTGGGTGGAGATTGGAAGGGACTTGAAATTCTGGGACGGAGCACCGCACCTCTGGCGTATGGAGAAGGGTATCCTGATTGGAGAGACCCATGCGTCCCAACCACTCAAGCACCACAGTTATCTCATCTGGCGAGGAGGCATTTTAAGAGACTTCGAACTCCAGCTGGAATTCCGTGCACCCACCAAACACAACAATTCTGGTGTACAATACCGTAGCCGGGACCTCGGAGATCACCAGGTCGCGGGTTATCAATGCAACATCCATCCCCGAATTCCCGGAAGCACCGCCGTACTCGAAGAAATGAAGAACGGCCGCGGCGGCCACCTCGCCGAAATTGGCCAACGCGTGAAACTTGGTGATAACGACCAACGAACCACTATTGGTAAAACCAACGACCCGAAAATCATCAACGCCAGCCTGAAAAAACAAGACTGGAACTCCCTGACTATACGTGCTCAAGGCAACCACCTACAACATTGGCTAAACAGGCACCTTGCCATTGATGCCATTGACAAAGACTCAAAAAAAGCCCCGACCTGCGGACTCCTCGCCCTACAACTACACTCTGGCCAACCCATGAAGATCGAGTTTCGCAGAATTTGATTGAAGCAGCTCAACTGACAGCCAAGCCAGACAAGACAATCCCTTCGGATAGAAAGTTGTGGTTTCCAGATAAGTCGTGCGAACTTCCAGAACCACATGGCTTGACTTGTACAATTTGTACATTTACTTTGTACATAACTATGAAAAAAGTGGCAATATCCGAGTTTCGGGCTCACATGCCGAAGTACCTGACTCAAGTCAAAGAAGGGAACACAATTCTGTTAACATCCCATGGACAGGAAGTTGCCGAACTCAAACAACCCACCAATCGCAAGGAAGCCGCTCAGCACCAGTTGGCACAAATCGCCAAATCGGCACAAATCGGCGACATCGTTACCCCAGTGATCGATGACTTCTCAGCAGCCCAATGATCGTTCTGGATACCTGTGCCTTCATCTGGCTTGGCTTGAAGCCTGATAAACTCTCACCAAAGGCCAGATCAGCGATTCAGAACAACCCCATCGCCATCTCTGATATCACCTTCCTGGAAATCGGCTATCTGGTGAAAAAGAACAAGCTCCAACTCTCCTGCAGTGGTGCAGATTTCGCCAACCTCGTCGTGGAAGCCCACGACCTTCAAATCCTTCCCATCACTCCGGAAATCGTCGAAACCGCCCTGAACCTTCCGGAAGCAGTAAACAACGACCCCGCCGACCGACTCATCAGTGCCACCACCCTCGTTTCAGAGTCCACCTTGGTAACTTCCGATCAAAACCTACTGGATGCAACAGTGGTTCCAACCATTTGTTAGACGGATGCGACCTCACTCCTGTCCCATTCCTTGCCATATTTTGCAGGCTTAAATAAACTCTCTTCAGTGGTTCACACCATAGTAGGACGGTCCTTTAGGCCGTCCCTTGGTAGCCAACTTATCGTACGGGACACTTCCAACGGCATTTCGTATCCAACTTCAAGCATCTTGGGTTTCCGTACACTTGAAAAGGGCTATTACTCTACACTTTCAGTATTGTCAGTTTGACTACTCTTTTCCCTAGCGTAGGCCGGCTTCGGCTTCAGGAAGTGAGTCGCATAAGCTTCCTCAATGGCAGGCTCACCGGACTTGGAGAAACGAAGAGGGACTTTCTTGCCTTTTCCCCAGGAATGGTAGGCAGTCCAACTTTCGCGACACTTGCCGTTGCGGCAATTCCTCCGCAGCGTCTTCATAATAAAGCTGATCTTGTTCAGATTCGCCGTGATCACCCGTTCCAGACAGGGGACTCGTTTCATTCGCCAATTCTCATATTCTTTGGGTTCCAGATACCCCATTTCCATGAAAACATCCACAAAGGCGATGAAGCCTTTCTCCTGCATAAGCTTTGTGGAGACCTTACTGAGCTTCGATTGCAGTTGCTGACGATTCATTTCACTTCAACTCCATGGTTTCTTCTTCTGACCATCCTAGTGGCCCACGACTCTCAATAGGGATATCGGAAACTGTGACAATCTGCTCCCGAAGGCTTTGAACTTTTGTTTGAAACTCCTTCAGAACAGTGGTCTCGAGAATATTCCAAAAGTCTAAATAGTCCTCCGGGTCATCCAGGATCTCATCAATGAAGCCCAGTGCCCCTTGGAGGAATTGCTCTTCTTTATCGTAGAGCTTTGCTGAGGCCCCCAGTTCGGTACAAAGCTCCTCAGAAAACTCATTGGCTAACCAAAGGATTTTACGAGCGTATTCTGTTAGGGAATTTGTGTCCACTTTACTTAGAAGAGTTGGAATGAAAGAATCCGTCCACTGGTTCCAGAAAAAGCCAATTGTCATGGGGAAACCCTGTCAATGGCTTGGAAACTGCCACGCAAGAGAAGACAGGAACTGATCCGACTGAGCAGCCAAACTCGCTAGGTACGGCGGGGCTTCTCCCTTCGTACAACGCACTAGTTGGCTTCCTGTATCCCACTGGTTATCGTTTCTCTGGCTTGAAGGTTTTCGGATCGGCGTCCTCCACTACCTTGACTACGTTGAAGATCCAATAGACCTTCTTGGCATCTCGGTAATGGAAGCCGTCTCCCAGCGCCTCGAAGGTGGCTGTGTCAGCTCCTTTAACGATATTGCCATAGAACCAGACGTGGCTTTTATCTTTCCAAACCCGCCCATTCTTATCAAGGACCCGCGTCGTCACCACATCGACATCGGCGACTTTACGATCCTTCATCCATAGGTGATCCTTGTCCTTGGCCAGGGCCGTGCCGAGGACCTCGAATGTCGCGGCATCCGCACCTGTAATCTCCACCACCCAGAACTTACGGCCTCGGATCCATCGATAGTATGCCTTGGACTTGTCCTTGCTGTAAGCCCTGCTCAAGGCCTCAAAACTGGCAGCATCAACGGTTTCTGGAATGGTAAGCTCGCGATTCAGAAAAGTCTTCAAAAAATCAAGGTCGTGGGGCACCTCTTGGTCGATGCGCTTGCCCGAGTAGAGGATGTGCCCCTCTTTGCGAGTGTAGCCATGACCGAGATCCTCCGCGCTCGAACAGCCCATCAGCGATACAAGCAAACAAAAAAGGGCAACCATGCGCCCTATAAATAAGGGGATTGGGAATTTCACTCTCATTTGTTTCGCATATCAATCTCGGAAAGCATTCATAGTATTCTCAATACCTCATGAGTTTTCGCCTTAGCAAGCCTGATAACCGGGTCCTGGAAGTTGACTGTCAATCCCAAAGTCGACCGGTTCATCGACTTCGATTCATCGCATGGTTATGTCGCGATTTACTTGCCAAGTGAAACACAGTTGCTGACCCTTTGGACCCTTTCCTGCGGCGCTTTCGACTGCGAGTTAAGGGTTAATCACTTCGACTCGGGGCGGGTAGCCGGTTGTCCAGCACCGCCTTGTTCGCTGTGCTTCAGTCTTGTTAGGCCGCTCATCAACTGATCATTGCCTGTGATTCATGAACCGGAAGATCAAGATTCCCGTTATCAGGAAGCACGCCGGATAGGTTAGCAATAAGTGTAAGTTGTCGTGCCCGAAGTAGAGGCGTTTAGCCATCTGCTCTATTGGGTTTGAGAAGGTAAATGAATATCCTCCATCACTTTCCTTCAGTTGGGTGAACGAAAAAAGGAGTCCGAGTAGGGCGCAGAGAAAAAGGGTTAGCGTCTTCCCTCGGAGCTTTGATTGGTCATCTTTCATGGGATCGAATCAGCGAACGTTGTTTAGTTGTCTTGTCGGTCTTCTTGGGCGTCTTTCTTGCCCTGCATATATGCTGCCCTCGTCGCGAGGTAAATAATGCTAGCAAGAACCCCGACCGCAACCCCGGTCGTATCGCGCTGATAATCAAAAACGGATTTACCAATTAGCACGGCTGCCAAGAGTGCGACTAGCCCAGCGGCAATGAATTTTATCGCTATTTGCGTTGGCTTTGGCATGATTTGTTTTCTTCAGCGGACGGGCTCCTGCTGGGTCACGGAGCTTTTGACATGTAGCAAACTTGTTTGCGGAGAGTCAAATGCGTAGTTGACCCAAGCTGGTTGTTGGGTGACGCGGAGCGGAACACGGCAACCAGCTTGGGGCGGTGAGCCCCAGCAGGAGCCCGTTGCGGGAAAAAGCGGAGCGAGGCACGAGCGGAGCGTTCACGCAACGTTGAAGGCCTGCCACCCGCTACTGAGGGCGCTCCTTCGACTCGGGTGTGGGGTTCTCATTCCCCTCAGGCTTCGACTTGGGAGCGGTAGTGGGTTGGTCAGCGCCGTCTTGTTCGCTTGTGCTGGGTTTTAGGAGAGTGATTTCCGCTTCGTCCAACCTCAGCGTAAAAACAGGGTTTGGAGAATCTTCCAGGTAGTAGATCGCCACCAAGCCTGTTGCCCGCCCGTAGTCCTTTTTAAATCGTGAGAAATCGTCGATAGAGGCCTTGAGCCTCACACGGTCGCCAGCCCTGAAGGGCCCCGCACTTGCTTTCGCGATGCTGATCCCAAAGATCGGTTGCTGGCTGTCCTCCTTCCCGTCCTTCAGAGTACGAGTGATCTTCGGGGTCAAATTGGTCGACTTGTTCCAGTAGATCTTGGTGTCGCCCGTGAGCTCGAACTCCCAGTCGATGTGCGGCCCCCCGGGACCCATCAAATTATTTGCTTCGTACTGGATCGTACCTTTGGCGGCATTGAAATCCACCACGCCGCCGTAGCCATCGGTGATGACTTCAACCCAGCCTGATTCGCTCTCAAGTCGCTTTTTGAACTCTTCTTCCTCCGGGATATCTGCCGTCTCAACGAGCTTCTGCAGCATGGCGTTAAACTGGACGACGTCCCTTTGCCACTTCGCCCATATTGGAACGTATCTCGTCGTCTCTTCTTGTGCGCCAACGCTCGGTGGCTTGGTCGCGGATTCGTCGGGTCCCGGTTCGGCACCGACACCTCTGATCCCGGCAAGCGTGACTACCGCAATGGCGACCAGCGCGAGCCAGCAATATGGTTTCGCAATTTTCATGTTGC
>CAYSOI010000246.1:0-6770 GCA_964432425.1 uncultured Opitutales bacterium
AACTGCTCGGGGGTCTCGACGCCGATTTGGTTCATCATAGTGAGCCAGAGGTTGGAAAGCGGGGTGTTTTTGGGGAGGTTGAGGTGACCTTGGTGTTGGATACCCAGACCCTTTCCGCCACTGATCATGGTGGGAAGCAGGTCGCGGCTGTGGCCGATGCCCATGCCGCTACTGAAACCGAGGGCGGAGTGATCCAGAAGAGTCTTGTCCCCTTCTTCGATGGATTTCAGGCGGGATAGAAAATGGGACCAGTGCCGCATGTAGATGGTGTCGGCCTTGGCCAGTTCATCGAGGTTTTCGGCATTGTTGCCGTGGTGGGTCAGGGAATGGTAGTCTTTGGAAAGCCCCCATTCCGGATAGGAGCCGCCTTTCAACTCCGTCCGGACCACATAGGTAACGACACGGCTGGAATCCGTCTGGAAAGCCAAGGCGATGAGGTCGTACATCAGCTTGGAGTAGTCCTCGTAGGAGAAGGCTTCGTTATCCTTGCTGGGCGGGGCGGCAGAGTCGTAGTCACCGATGCCGTCCAGATCCGGGTTGGGCTTGGCGACGGAGGACCACTGGACTTGACGCTCCAGTTCCTTTTCCAAGCCACGTACGGAGGCTAAGTATTGGTCGAGACGTTCACGGTCAGACTTGCCAAGTTTCTTGTTCAGGCGTTGGGCATCTTCGAGGACGAGGTCGAGGACACTTTGGCGGTGGCGAAATTCTGTACCCTGATTGGCCTTTTCTTCTGAGGTTGGGGGGCGAAAGAGGCGGTTGAAGAGGACTTTGGGGTCGTTTTCTGCGGGAAGGGGGACACCCTGCCGGTTCCAACTGAGTGTAGCGAGGTCGGGACCGCCGTAGCCCGTCCCCCGTTTGATCGACATCTGGAGGGAAGGGAAACGGTTGTCCTTACCAATGGCCTCGGCCGCAATCTGATCCAAGGAGATGCCTTGCTTCTTCTCCCGGGAGATACCGGTAAGGAAGGGATAGGTTCCTTTGTGTCCGCCACCCTCACGAAGATAGGTACCGGAGAGCACGGTGAAGTCACCCCGGTGCGTTTCGAGGGGTTGGAGGATCTTGGTAGTGGTAAAGTCTTTGCCGAAATCCTTGGGGAAGAATTCGCGGACATTCATCCCCATGCCAAAGTAGAAAAGGCCGAGGCGTGGAACGACTTGGGGTTCGGGAAGGGCGATGACGGAGGAGGGCATCATGGCCTCCAGATAAGGAAGGGAAAGGGCGGCTCCAGTTCCGCGTAATATTGTGCGACGGGGGATGGTCGGTGTCTTTTTCATGATGTTTTAAGGCAGGAAAATTTTGGGGCAGAAGTATTTTATTTTTAACGCAAATGACGCGAATCTTCGCAAATGGCCACGAATTTTCATCCTTCGTGTAATTCGCAGCCATTCTTTTACATTCGCGTTAAGAAATATCATTTGGATGAGGCCTAGGCAAAAGAATGTTGGCAGAAGAATGGTCACGAGGAAATCTTTCTGTCCTTCATCTTTCTGTCTCTATTTTTTACGGAAAGTATCTGAGAGCACAAGTGCCTTGGCTGCGGAGTGGAAGGTGTCACCGTTATTGGCCATGGCTTGGGCGACTTGGTCAATGGTGGTGCGATCGGAGGGTTGGACAGGGCGTCCGAGAGCGACGAGAAAGAGTTTTTCAGCAAAAGCACGACGGAACCGGTCTTTTTGTTCGTAGAGGAGGGCTTTGAATTCTTTGAAATCAGCAAAGGTTTTGCCGTTGGGGAGTTTGCCGCTGGCATCGATCAATGGAGTATTGCCACCACGAAATTCCTCGCCGTCCTGGCGATCCCGCCAAGCTCCGGTCACATTGAAGTTTTCCAGGGCGAGGCCGTAGCCATCAATGCCCCGATGGCAACTGGCACAGGCTTCAATCTGCTGGTGCTGGAGGAGACGGTCACGGACAGTGAGGCGTTCGCCCTCGATATTGGGTTCGACCTCTCCGGCATTGGGCGGAGGCGGTGCTGGGGGATCGTTGAAGAGGACTTCACGGATGTAGACTCCGCGGTTGACGGGTTTGGTGCGAATACCGTCCGAGCCCCGCATGTGGACACCGGCTTGGCCGAGGATGCCGCCCCGAAGTGAATCTTTGGGGAGTTTAACCTTTTGGAAACCGTAACCACGAATTCCGGGCAATCCGTAGAACTTGGCCAAGGGTTCATTGACCATGACAAATTCGGAGTCGAGGACATTGAGGAGACTGAGTTGGTTGCGTAGGATTTCACGGAAAAACTCCAGGGGTTCCTGCGCCATGTAATCCCGGATCTTGGGATGGTTCTCCCGGTAAAAGGGACGGTAGATGGCGGCATCTGGTTCGAAGTCGTGGAACTCTCCAGTGCGAAACCATTGGGCGGCAAACCCGTCAACCAGGGCTTCGGACTTCGGGTCACCGACCATGCGAGAGACCTCTTTGGCCAAGATGGCTGGTTCCCGAAGTTTTCCAGAGGAGGCCAGGTCAAACAGACGCTCATCCGGCATACTGGACCAGAGGAAGTAGGATAGACGGGAAGCCAGTTCGTAGTTGGACAAGTCCTGGCTGTCAGGTTCGGAGATGTAGAGGAATTCCGGAGAGGCAAGGACGTAGGTCAAACCAAGGCCGATGGCATCCTGAAACGGCAATCCTTGCTCCAGCTCCTTCTCAACCAGCCCGACAATCCTGGCAACCTCTTCTTTGCCAACAGGTCGGCGAAAGGCACGGGGCAGGAACTTTTCAAATATCTGGTGTACATATTCCACATTTTCTTCAGCGCCCTCCCCTTTGAAAAATAATGTGGTGTGGCTTTTGGGCGGCCACTGCTCGTAAAGGGGGCCTTCGATCTCAATCCAGTCGATATAGAGTTTTTTGAAGTGGGAGGGCTCAAGCTGGCCAAGACCTGGTCGGCTACTTCCTGTCCAACCCTCGGACTTTTTCCGGGCACCGAGACGAAGGGCTGTTGCATGATCCCCGGCGGAAGAAGACGATTTCATCTTCCTGTCAAAACTGAAGAAGCCGGGCATGCCTACGGAGAAAGCCTTTTCCGGGCCTTTCATTTTCTTGAGCTGGGAAGGTTGGTAGCGCCTGGCTCCGTTCTCAATCCCTACGGACAGATAGACCCCACTGCTTTCGGCAAGGGACACCATGGGCAAGGTGGCTTCAAATACTTTGGGAGACTCCTCGGTGGCAGTAACGTCGACTTCCATGATCCGGCCACGACGGTCTTGAGTCCGCATGACATACATTCGGACAGGTTCGTCACTGTCGCCCAAATCCGCCCAAGCCTTTACCCGGACGGTGTACATCCCTTTGACCGGGAACAATTGTTCGGTGCTTGGATAAAGCAGTCCACGGCCAGTCCTCGTACTCCCAACCAGGAGTTCAACATCGTTCTCACGGCACGTGCAGCCGCCATGGCCACAAACATAGGAGAAACCGCTTCCCGGTTTGCCCATGTCTTCGATCTCGAAGTGGGCCAGGTGGGTCGGAAACTTGGGCGGACCTTCCACGATTGCCATCTTTGCGACCTTTTTGGCGGCCTCGTAGTAATTTCCGAGGAGGGAAGAATCCATCATCAGGGAGGCGGCAACGGTATCGAATCCATCGTAGGTGGGATCAGGGGGAAGGAGTTCGGAAGGATCGTCACCAGGCAAGAAGTGCATCCCGAGGAGGTCGCGAATGGTGTTGGAGAATTCCCGTCGATTGAGACGACGAATCCCCTTTTTCCCGCCCCCGGCAACTTTTCGGGTGGAGGCGGCACGGAGTTCTGCGGCAATCCACTTGGCCACCTGTTCCTGGGCGGCAGCATCCGGTCGAGGTTCATCCTCTGGTGGCATTTCCCCAAGGTTGAGGTTGTCCATCACCTCAATCCAAAGCCCGGCCGCATCCAGAGAATCGAAGTCGGGAGGCAAAGTATCGAGCCGGAGTTTCCCCTTTTGCTTCTCAGGGCCATGGCAACCCACACAATGCTTTTTTAAAAACGGCTGGACCTGCTGCTCAAACCGGTCTTTAGCAGACCCAACACTTGGCCCTGCCAACGCCACCACCGCTAGATAGATCAGAATGAATCGCAAACCTTGCATCGAACAATAAATGGCAAAACGGGATGCGATTGACCACAAATTTGTGAAAAGTTAGGCACTCACCCACTACTCCTTCGTGCCCAGGCCTTCGGATTCGGAGAGTTCCCTGGGGACGAAGACGGTGTTGCGATGAAGGGACAGGAGAGGCGGGATGTTGAGGAATTGGATTTGGCCGCGGGTGTGGGTGTGGGTGTGCCAGAGTTGCCCATCGGAGCCTTTGGGGACGGGGATCGAGATGTAGGATTTGCCGGGGACACGTTCGGCGGGATGGAACTCATTGCGACCTTGGCCGGGAATTTCAAGGGAGATGCGAGGACTGGCGTCAACGACGATTTCACGGGTTCCAGCGGGGACGTAAAAGTAGTGCGGACCGGAGTAGCTGACCCAAGCGGGGTGATTGGGAGAGGCTTCATAGATGAAGGGGGTTTCCGGGGGGACGCGGAGCACAAATTCGCCTTTGATTTCGACGTGATATTCGAAGGCACGAGGGAGTTCGATGGCGAGCTCGTGGAAGTTATCACCGTCTTTGCGGAGTTCTTTTTCGAAAATGGCATCGCTGCGCATGAAGACAGTGATGGTGACGGGCTTGTTAGTAGGGGCGATGCCGAGTTTGGCGGTCATTTGTCTGGAGGGAATGAGGTAGGCTTTGAGTCCGCTGCGGAAGCGGGAGATGGCGTCCTTTTGCACCGGAGTACTGTGGATCTTGGCGGGTCCGGCGTCCTTGCCGTCGACTTTGACGGGGTCGAGGTAGCGGGAGTAGTGGACGGCGGGTTCGCCGTCGTTTTCCAGTTGCTGGATGACGGCATCGAAGAGTTTTTGGATCTCTTGATCGGTGTAAGCTTCACCGGTTTGCCAAATGGGTTTGTTGCCTCTGGCGATGGAATACTCGGGGCGACCGTCTTTGAGGGGGAGGGCATTGCAGAGGCGACGGGCAAGGGCGTAGTAGTGTATGATGTCGCGGTGGCGGATTCGCCAGGCGTAGTTCATGAGCATTTTGAGGGAATCGTGGTAAGCGTCGCCGTGTTCGGGGCTAGCTCCACGGACGAGTTCAAAGTCTCGGAAGAGAGAGACGTAAACGAGGTAGGCCTGGAGGTCGGAGAGGCGGGCCTGGACGGAAGGGTCCGTGGTTTGCTTGGCGGCGGTTTGGAGATCGCGGAAAAGGGGAAGCAATGTGGATGGACGGAGTTGGGGGGCGGCTTCCATCTTTTCGTAAAAGCCCCGCATGGTGTGAGCGGCTTTCCCGAAGAGTTTTTCCATGAATTGCTCCACCAATGGCTCCACCTCGGAGGAAGGTTTCCAGAGGAGTTGCGAGGCGACGTAGAGGCCCAGGGCTTGTGCTCCCCAGTTGGCATTGGTCTCGGCGTTGATACCATTGAGGTTGCGTTCGGTGTAATAGGGAATCCATTTCTTGTGGTAGCCAACACGACCACCTCGGGCACGGCCAGGAAGTCCCCAGTCCCAAGCTTCGACGCCGTAGTATTCACGTAGTCCGATGGAACTGACTTTCTTGGACCAGAGACTGACCAATTCGGGAAGGGAGTACTGGGTGCGATTGAAGCCGAGGGCGACTTGTACGTAGACGTTGGGCTCGACTGGGATGGTCGGGGGAAGACGGTGGCTGGAGTAGGCGTAGAGTCCAACCCAGGCGTTGGGATCTTTGGCACGGAGGGATTTGGCGGTTTGGTTGGCAAGGTGAATGACACGATCCGTCGTGGTGCCGATCTTTTTGCAATCCTCACAATGGCAAGTCCCCTCCCCGTCTGAAGGGTCAACGGAAACCATGAATGCGTCAGGGTTGGCCTTGCGGTTGGTTTGGAGAAGTTTCCAGCGGTCTTCAGCGACGAGTTTTAGGAGATCCGGGTTGCTGACGCAGAATTTCCTGGCATTGGGTACACTGGTGGTGTCACGGGTGCCATCGGGTTTCATGGCGGAGAGTTCCGGATTATTCGCAAAGGCTTCTTTGTTCCGTCCCACAATGCTGCCGTAGCTATGACCCGTCCTGGCCAGTCCGGACAAGGTAAGGCGGTTGGCGATAGCCCAGCGTTGGTAGTCGAGCATGAGGGGCTTGAGGTCATTTCCAGACATGCCGTAGGCGTACCAAATCCGGCGTTCGAAGAGTTCGGGGGAATCGGCGATATTGAGATCAACGGTGAGATTTTGTAAGTTGGGGGCGACATGCCACCTTGGGGAGGGGGCAAAAAAGCGGAATCCCCAGCGTAGAAGCAGGTCCGAGACACCATACCTTGCCGACTCTGCACTGTTGCCAAGGATGTAGACACGTTGTTCCTTGGGTCGAGTGACAATGGTGTAGGCATTGTAATCATCCGGCTTCAGAAGGTCTGTGTAGGCAGGCCAGTTCTCTATTTTGGAGATTACGATTGCTGGGGGTTTTCCAAGTTCATCAGCAATTTGGAAATCGGCATCCGAGGCCTGATGTAAGGATTGAGCCAACCAGTTTGCGGCATCATTCAGAACCTTGGCCCCGGCCGGAGTGGTATTGCGAAGGTCTGGGACAATCTGCACCTGGGGTTCACCATTCTTGAGAATTGGAACTCCAGCTGAGAGGAGGTAAGGAAACAGGAAAAGAAAGGGGATGAGGGGGAACTTGGTCATGTTTACTGTTCGTTCTGCTGTAGTCAGGTTTGGCTGTGTTTTAGAAAGTCATAGTACTAGCCGAGCTGGGGCTCGGCGTTCCCAGGATGGAAC
>CAYSOI010000247.1:0-2463 GCA_964432425.1 uncultured Opitutales bacterium
TGCTTTCTTCCTTCTTTTCCGGGGCAGGTGTTTGGCCAGGAATCAAGCCTTGAAGAAGCCCTCCTACGTCAGGCTTGTTTTCATTCTGGCTTTCTTTGGGTTGATTCGTCCCAGGGAGTAAGCCTTCCAGGAGACCACCGGGGTTGTTGGAAGGGTTTTTACCGGTATTGTCAGACCCAGGGAGTATTCCTTTGAGTCCTCCATCCAGAATTCCTTCGGGTAAATTGTCGCCGATTTGTTTTTGGATCTCGGAAGTGATTTTGTCTTTGATGATACCTTTGCCTGCTTCAAGCAGAACATCGGTAAAGGCTTTGGTGTCCACGTTGACCCTTGGGTTGTCAAGTGGTCCATTGAGTTCGATGGGCAGTTCCAGTGCGGCAAGCTTGGATTGGCCACCACCGGGAATATTGATAGTTGAATCTTTCAAGGTAACCGTAACGGGCAGGCTGACGTACATTTCGCCTTGTTGGTTTTTCCAGCCTCCGTCGGTGGTGATGTCGATGGTACCGCCTTGGAGGGGTTGACTGCCTCCCAGCTTAATGCCTCCCAGAGCTTCGTCGGCAGGCAAACCTTTGTAGTGAAAGGCAAACCCATAGGAATCGTCCTCTTTGGCAGAAGGGCCGCCCAAGAAAATGCGGCCGCCAAAAGTGTCTTTGCTGGAGGTAAGGACAATGTCTTTGTCTTCCTTGACGAGTTTGGGGTGGGAGGAGAGGTTCTTGCATTGGATTTTCAGGGTTTCCTCTTCGAGAAAAGGCACTTTGACTTTTTCCGCCAGCAGTTCGCCCACGGTAAAGGTGGGGCTTTCTTCAAGGAGGTGGAGTGCCCGTTCAAAATAGTAGTCAGGTTTGGCTTTGGCCACTTTCCCCTCTTTGTCGCGTCCTGGGATCTTGGATACTTTCTCTTCAATTTCTTCCTTAGTTCCAGAGGCGTTTTCAACCCATTCCTTGAGCTTGGCTAACTTCTCTTTCCATTCAGCGGCTTGCTTGATGTAATCATCAATAGTCTTTTGGTTGGGGTCTTTGGCCGGCGGAGGATCGGATACCTCCGGTGGAGGCCCGATGTGAACTCCAGGGTATTTACGCTTTTCTCCATGTGTGGCGTCCACCACATGCACTTTGTCGAGGCGAACCCGTTTGCGAAGTAAATCCGTGGTGTCGATATCGGCTTCCAGTTTTTCAGCTCGAATCAAATCAATGCTCAGATCGGTAGGGTCTGTAACCGCTAGGCCAGTCACAGTAAGGCGGTTTTGCTTGAAGTCGATCTCTGCGTTCCTGACCTCAACCGTGGCTCCATTGGCTCGTTCTAACCCACTTTGTAACGCTGCAGTGAGGATGGGGCCTTTGAAGAACAAACTCAGGCAATAGAGTAGGCCTGCACACAGGACCACAAAAACAATTCCCAGAGGTCTCACGGGGTTGCCGATTTTCTTTTGCAAGAAGTCCTCCCAGGATTCCTTCTTATCTCCACCTCCCAGGAAGATCCATGCCAGGGCTTTGACCCAGAATTTGGAGGAGTAGTTTTTGTACTTCTCACTGTTCTTTTCAAGGTCTGCCATTTTTTTGCGGAAGCCAGTCATTCCAAAGGCCACCAGAAAGCCGACCAATAATCCGAACACCAGCCCCAACGCCTGACCGCCGGTTACGGAGTAGTACTCCAAGCCGAAAAAGGCTAGCACGGGAGCGTTGACGAAGGTTTTGAACAGACCCTGGGTCGGGCCATCCAGAAGGAACTTGCCCACGGCATAGGAGGCAGGAATCAAGGGGGTGGCTACCAGTTTGGCAAGAATGCCGGTGAGGGCTCCAAGGGCCAGATTTGCATTCACGATAATGAGCACAAAGATCAAGCCCAATAACAATCCCGGAGCCTGACTCAGTCCGGGAACAAAGCCCAGCAGGCTCCCTAGAACACAAGCAACGATCAGTTGAAATGGTGTTGATTTGCCGCGGAGTACTTTTCCAATTTGTCGTGTTAAGAACATGTTGAAGTCGGGGTGAAGGATTCAGGTTGAGCAGTTTAATAATCGAGGAGAAAGGTTCCAAACTCCTTGAGAGGAGGAAATAAGGTATTGCCAGTGCGAAGAGGTGGGGACTCTGTAACTTTGTACTCTTTGCGAAGTGCCGCAAGTTTGCCTTTCAGGTTTTCTAGAATTTTTGAATGCTTCTCACTGAAATGCAGGGAACGCATTTCGTGTGGATCGTTCTTGAGGTCGAAGAGTTCCCATTCCTGCAGGTCGTAGTAATGGATGAGTTTGTAGCGTTCGGTACGGACACCATCATGACGGCGAACGGCATGGTATTCCGGGTAGCAGTAGTAATGATAGTAGACGGCGTCCCGCCAGGGTTGGTTGAGGTTACCTGTCAATAGAGGCTTGAGGCTGAGTCCCTGCATATCACAAGGCATCTCAGCTCCGGCAATGTCCAGAAAGGTTTGGGCGAAATCCAGATTGGAGACGAGTTCCTTCGA
>CAYSOI010000247.1:2563-6756 GCA_964432425.1 uncultured Opitutales bacterium
TAGCGTTGGTATTTCCAGCGGACCAGATCGTCCCCTTGTGGCTTATCTTTGAGAACTTTGTCCCTGAGCTTATTGAAGTGAGCCAGCCAAGCTTTCTGCTGCGCCGGGGTCATGTGATCCATGCGGTAAGGCACCATTTTGTTGTCGACCGCCATGTCCATGGAAAGACGGAGGGTCATGTCCTGCATGTGAGCGGCAGATCGACGTCCCTGAAAGTCATCCAGGAGGTTCTTGGGCTCCGGGAATTTTTTGGAACTGTACTCCTTCAGGTACTTGATCGGAGGCAACCAGAAGCGGTGTGGTGCTTTGTGCTGCACCATCAGCATGAAGGGGCGCTTTGAGTCCCGGTCTTGTTTGAGCCATCCCAAGGCTTTATCAGTCACCACATCGGTGACATATTTTCCGACTTCCCCTTCGACTTTTCCTTTTGGTGTAAGGAAGTCCGGCTTGTAGTAAGTGCCTTGCCCTGGCAGCACATCCCAGTAATCAAAGCCCTGTGGATCGGAACCCAGGTGCCATTTTCCGATTACGGCCGTTTGGTAGCCTGTTTTTTGAAGGATTTTCGGGAAGGTTTGTTGATCGCCGTTGAAGACATGTTCGTTTTCCAGGAACCCATTCAGGTGGGAGTGTTTACCCGTCATGATTACCGCCCGACTGGGGCCGCAAAGTGCATTGGTCACGAAACAGTTTTCAAAACGAATGCCTTCTTGGGCAATGCGGTCCAGGTTCTTGGTTGGGGCCACATCTTTGAGGCGTCCGCCATAGCAGGAGACGGCCTGGGCCGCATGGTCATCCGAGAAGATGAAAAGGATGTTCGGCTTCTTGGCGGAGAACAAAGCCAGAGGCGTTAAAAGAAAGAGTAGGAGGGGACGTGGGTGCATGGTGATCAAAGCTCGGTGATGTTGAGGTTCTTGATTTGGATTTGTGTATTTTCGCCAGCGTGAAGTTGAAAACCAAGTTTCCCTTTGGCACTTCGGTCAAAATCGATTTCGGACATCTTGTGTCCATTGAGCCAGACAATGATATCCTTCCCTTTGGCCGAGACTTTCATTGTGTTCCAGTCGCCCGGCTTGAAGGCTTGAGCCACCAACTCTTCCTCCGGCTTGGTGATCCATTCCACCGCCACATCGTAGATCCCTCCGGCATTCTTTCCCGTTGCATCGATCTCGGCGTGATACCCCTTAAAACCCAGACCATTGTTCTCTGGAGCCAACCGAAAATAGAACCCGCTGTTTCCGTGAATCGCTTTGTAGTCCAGACTCAATTCAAAATCCGCAAACTCCTGCGTGGAAACCAGGAGACAATGTTTGTCAATGTCCGCAGCTTTGGAACCCGAGAAGACTCCATTTACGACCGTCCAATCTCCGCCATTGATGGTCTCCCATCCTTCCAAGCTATCCGCTTGGAACAAAGGAGTCGGCGACGGAGTAGACCGCTGGAAGAGAGTGTCCAGAGGACATCCGGTGAAACCCAGGAGAGAAGCCAGGAAAACAGGAAGCTTTTTCATGATTTGAGAAACTTGTGCCCATCTTGACCTCTTGCAATACTTTCTGTGTGAATAGGGTTGGTCTTATGGTCTTCACATGACCCACGATAGTTCCCAAAATGCTTCAAGTTGGCTTTGGCTCCCAAATGGTCTCCAAAGCCAACCAGGAATAGAGTAATTTGTACAGACTTCCCACAATCGATCATCACAAAGATCCATTTGATCGCCTACTTGTTTGGCAGGCGATCTTGAATGAATTCATGATGCTGAGTTTAACTCAGAACTGGATCAACACGTTGAAGATGGACTCATGATGTCTTGGATCATAAGTCCTTGAAACTGGACAGAAAGCATTACCCCCGACTGGCGTAGGTAGTTTTATTTCTGCGTTGATTGCCAAAGCTTTTTCTTCGTCTCTGAGAGCCGCCTTTTCTCTGATGAGGGGAGTGATTGCCTCTGGAAGGCTTGGAGGGCTTTTCCTCAGGTGCGGAATGCAAATCGCAATGAAAATCATGATCTCGATCCAAGTAGATGGATTTCTTCATGTGTCTCTCAATACTTTTCAAAGTGGACCGATCCTCTGGTGTGCATAAAGAAATGGCGGCTCCTTCTGCTCCAGCTCTGGCAGTTCTACCAATTCGGTGAACGTAGGTTTCGGCTTCGGTCGGCAAGTCGTAGTTGATGACATGGGTAATGCCGTCCACATCCAGACCTCTGGCTGCCACATCGGTGGCGACGAGCACTTGAAACTGGCCTTTCTTGAAAGCATCAAGGGATTTGGTTCGGGCACTTTGTGATTTATTGCCGTGAATGGCTGTACCTGAGATTCCTTTGGCATCGAGCTTTTTGACGACTCGGTTGGCTACGTGCTTCATCTGAGTAAAGACAACAACCCGTTCTGCCTTGGGGCATTGGAGTATTTGGGCCAGGAGGGCGTCCTTGTCCTTGCGTTGGACGAAGTGGGCTTTCTGTTCGATGCGTTCTACTGCAGGTTTGTCCGGTGTGATGGACACCCGTATTGGGTTGCTGACCATAGTTTGGGCAAGGGCTTCCATCTTTGGGGCCATGGTCGCAGAAAAGAAACTGGTGTGCCGGTCTTTGGGCACGTTTCTAAGCACCTTTTTGATGTCGTGGATGAAACCCATGTCCAGCATCCGGTCAACTTCGTCCAGAATGAAGTATTTGACTTCATCCAGTGCCAAATGTCCCTGCTGCATCAGATCCAATAATCTACCGGGTGTAGCGACCAGGATGTCGACTCCCTTGTGAAGAGCTCGGACTTGTTTTTGCTGACTGACACCCCCGAAGATGACGGTGTGGCGTACCTTAAGATAACGGCCATAATTGAAGATGCAGTCTCCAATTTGGGCAGCCAGTTCCCGGGTAGGAGCCAGGATCAATGCCCGGGGCCTTTTTCGGATGGTGGGTTGTCCCTGTTTGGTCAGGTGATTTAACAGAGGCAACGTAAAGGCTGCGGTTTTTCCAGTGCCGGTCTGAGCACTGCCGATCATATCCCGTTTACTGAGAAGATGCGGGATGCATTCTTCCTGAATAGGAGTCGGTTGGGTATATCCCTCTCCAGAAATCGCTTTTTGGATATCAGGGAGGAGTAGATTAAAGCTGCCTTCCAGTTTCTCAGAGGAAACAGGTGTCGCAGCTGTCGGTGAATTGCCAGTCTTTGAACTGGGCATAGGCGTGCGTTGTGCACGAGGGCGTTGTAACATAACTTTTCTTATCCGGAATTGTAAAATTCTCAACCCGCCGGACACATGGAAAAGAAAGCCGCAACAAACGCGACATGCAAGATCCCAGCTAACTTGAATTAGCTGGGATCTGTTAGAAATGGAAAAATGAGAAAAGGACTAACGTTTCTCTCGAGCTTCGTTGACTTTGAGGGCACGACCTTGAAAGTCTGCTCCATCCAACTGCTCGATAGCTTGTTCTGCTTGCTCACGGCTTTGGAAAGTCGCGAATGCAAAGCCACGGGGTTTCCCCGTAAACTTGTCATGCGGAAAGTAAAAATCCTGAAGCGGCTCAAAGTCCGCCAGGGCACTGCGTAGATCCTCTTCCGAGGCAGAGAAGGGAATGTTCCCAATATAGAGTTTCATTTATTGATGATTAGTTCGTTTCTGATACCTGTTGTTTTCCCGACACAAATACAAAGGAACCGGGAAATCAGAAACGAAAACACACAGTCACGAGGTAAAAGCCTCGGCAGGCAAGAAGTCGTGAGAATCTGGACAATGAGCCAGAGGGCAAGCTTAATCTTGGAAAAAACGAGAAGCTTCTGATGGATGCGAATGAATGCAGCGTTGAGAATTCCCTGAGTGGTAACGCTCAAGAGATTCTTCAAATATTACTGATCATTCAAAAATGATCGTGACCAGTGAATGAGGGTTACCAAACTTGGTATAATGACGCTGGTTGTTCACGGTTTTCTCATACCTCCACCAAGCTTGATCCTTATTGCTCCAAATAAATGGATAAAGAGCTTTGGTTGTGTAGAACCAACCATTCATGTCCTGGCTCCAAAACCATCCTGATACGATTGGGCCAATCTTCTCAATTTCTGAAGTTTTCTGGAAGGTGGCTGTGATTGAGTCAACTTCGGACAAAGTAATTTGAATTGGATTGGTGAATTGATCAGTAATGCCTTCCCAACCGGTAAATTGGTTATCCTCTTTAGGTGCTGCATGAAGCCAAATGG
>CAYSOI010000248.1:0-3224 GCA_964432425.1 uncultured Opitutales bacterium
GTATGGATGACTCATAAGCGGTCAGGCAAGGTGCAGCTTCCTTAAGAAAGATCAACCCTTTGATCACTACAATTTTCAAACATTTTTCAAGGCTCTTGGTAAAACTTGTAAGGAATGAAGTGCATGGGAAAATGGGGGTGTTCTCAACATCAGGTAACGGGCTGGCCCTTGATTCTAGGACTTGATGTGGGAAGCTTCTCAGCTTGCATTTCAAACAACATAAAACTAGAGATCATCATAAATAATATGAGCACTGATCTGCAGTAAGCTCCGAGTAAATCATGGGTAATAATAACGAGTCTATTTTCGAGAGCCTAAGGAATAATGCGATGTTTTGGGTCGGGAGGCCTGTCGAAACTTTCAATAATCTTCCCAAGACAATCGTTATACTGGGCCCTGCACGTAGTGGAACTTCCATTGTTGCAGGAGCACTGCATCATTTGGGCGTTTTCATGGGGGAACGAAGTGTGAAACCCGTCTTTGAAGATACCAAGCTCAGTTCCGCCTTTGAAAGTAAATCGTGGAAGAATGTTAAAGGTATTTTGGGAGAATATAACCAGAAGTATCCAATCTGGGGTTACAAAAGGCCTAATGTCCTACATGACATTCAAAGGCTGGACGAATTCCTAAATTTAGGAGATGCCTCAGCGGATGAATGTGATAAGTACAATCAGAGGTTCAGGGAGTTCCATTCTTCACTACGGAATCCGGTATACATTCTTACCTTTAAAGATGTGTTTTCCATTTCAAATAGAAATCGAATTTCAATGAATACGGACTTGATTCGGCAAATGGAAAACGCTTTGGCCTACTACAGCCGACTCATCTCAATTATCAAAGCCATTGACTTCAATGCTCTCTTTGTGTCTTCCCCAAAAATTGTTGAAGAGAAGGAGGCATTTATAGAGCAATTGGTCCACCTGTGTGGGATTTCTCCTACTCAGGAACAGTTAAATGCTGCGATATCTTTTATTACTCCCAATCCAAAGGAGTACCTGATTCATACAAATATTGTCAGGAAATAAGCTTCTTCTTTGGGGGAGATCCATTTGATGCCAAGTGCTTCAAGCTTTGGTGGCAACCAATGTGATTTGATCACCAAACTGATTCTCGCCTTCTGCTCCTAACGTTATGTTTCTAAACCCGTAGTAGTGTAGAGCTTCCAGAAGCTTTTCCTTGGTCATCCAAATTGCGTAGTTTTCAATCCCTCCAATAAATTTCCCGAGGTCGCCCCCTTTTCCATAGTCATTTAGGTAACCTGTAATGTTTAAATCGCCATCGTTCAGCTCAACGGCTTTCCATTCATTTTGTTGCTTGGAATTAGCTAGTTGTGTCCAAAGGATTATACGATCACTGGACTTGGCCAATAATTGAATGAGTTCCAATGGGTTTTTCATATGGTACAGTACCCCAAGTGCTAAGCAAAGGTCATAACTTTGGTTCGTTTTTCGCAGGTATTCCAAAAAATTGCCAAGTAGAAACCGTGAGCGTTTCAGGTCGACGATTTCCTTGGCAATGAGGCATTTTACCCAGCAGATGCGGTTGGCTTCAATCGCTGTAATACTCCTTACGGGAGAGTGCTTTTCCATGTAATAGGAGTGGCCGGCTTCCAAGGGGCCTAGTTCCAGTACATCCCAAAGATTGGTAGGTTCAAGTTGCTGGAGTGCCCATTCCATTCGAGGGTCTTCATAGAGGGAGCATTCCCCTGCAGAGACTTGGTATTCTCCAGGAAAGCGTGAGTACCAAATATCCTTAAAGCAATCGATCCCGTTTTGATTGCTTGGAAAACCAGAGACAAACTTATCTTCAACCATAATTAATGCGTTAGGGGGATGAATTAAAAAAGGGAAGGTTGCTGACCTTCCCTTTTTTAAAAATGGTGAGTAAACTGAATTTAGTCGGTCCATTCACTGACACCAAGCAAAACGGTACCAGTGACGTCTTCTTCACCTGCAGCAATCGCAGTGTATGCACCTGGAGGCAGATCCCGTATAATAAAGGCTGCGTCCAATGCATTTTGAGGTTCAAAGACCGTTCCACGTATTACATCAATACCTTCGGCTGTTTCCCAGTCTCTGTTCGATTTCAGAACAGCACCTGTAGCGTCGGTGAGGTAGACCCAAGGATCGGAAATCGCTCCGGGGACCCCCAGGTCTGTCAGAGAAGGACCAAGTGCCCTTACAATGATATCCTTGGTTGTTCCTTCATCGCCTTGAATTACGAAACCTGCAATTCGGGCACCACCGGATGCCAATGTGTCACAGAAACCACGGGTTGAAACATTGATCATCTTATTGTCGACAGTGGAAGAATCATATTCAGTGACTCCAACAAGGGCTACACCAGTGACATCATTTTCACCTGCAAGAATTGCGGTGTAAGCACCTGGATCAAGGTTGCTGACAATCATGGCTGCATCTTTCGGGTCACCTGGCTCAAAAATGGTGCCTTCAATTACGCTGATGCCAGGAGCATCTTGCCAGGATCTGTTGGATTGAATCAATGTCCCGGATGCATTGGTTAAATAAATCCATGGATCGCTCATCGCACCTTGGACTCCCAGGTTGGCCAGAGAGGGTCCTAGTCCACGAATTAAAATGGTTTTGGGTTCGTTACCTTCAATAACAAAACCAGCAATCAAAGCTCTGCCAGATGCAAGTGTATCACAAAATCCACGAGATGACAGATTGATCACTTTGGATTCCGCTGTGGTTGGCTCGGCAGGTGTGGTCCCTGGCTTTGTTCCGGTGTCTACGCTTGTATCAGGTACATCACCGGGGTCCGTTGTTGGAGCATCTGGGGGGGTGTCCAGAAACAAAACTTGAGTTTGGGCGGTGTAGCCTGTGCCTCCATTGGTTACGGAGACTGCGGTAACGGCACCATTGGTTACCGACGCGGTAGCTGTAGCTCCAGTGCCTCCTCCTTCGTCAGTAATGGAAACCGTTACGCTGGACGATAATCCTGAGCCGCCACTGACAATATCGATGCTGGTGATGACACCACTGCTTATGTTCGGCGACCCTACTCCTAGGGTTAGTGCATTGGCTGCTGATGCAAATGCGACCAGGCATCCAAGAGCGAGTAATGAAGATTTGAGTTTTTTCATTCGATTAGTGGAGGTATATTGTTGAGTTGGTTTTAAAAGTGAGCACTCGGCTGAGGGCATTTAAGAATTCTCAAGGGGCGACGGCGTGAAGGCGGTGTTACGATAGTGTTACAAGAGG
>CAYSOI010000248.1:3324-6751 GCA_964432425.1 uncultured Opitutales bacterium
ATGGGGATTTTTTTGAAGATGACAAACATCTAATTTCCTCGGGAAGGAGGTCCGTTGACATTGAGGAAGTCAGGAAGGGAGGGTGGAGCCTGGGTCGGAGGTGGTGGAATTCCCGGTGGAAGTTTGAGATTCCGCGTTGGCGTGGTCGTCGAGCTTCCGCTGCTGGTATTATTAGCGGGTGTCGTGAGGTTTGTCGTAACCGTAGGTGTTGATGTGGTGGGTTGAGTTGGGGCAGTAAAGACGGAGCTATTGGAAGTGTTGTTGGTTGCAGGCGTGGGGGTAACTGCACCTACATCAATATTCACATTTCCATTATTGTTGCTGGTATTTGGCGTGGTCCTGGGTCGGCTGGAAGAAGTTCCTGTGGCAAGGTGTGCTGGCAACTGTGGAATGATATTGGGAGGATTGGAACTTGGCCTTGTTGTTGGTCGTTTGGATGAGGACGTCTTTTTTGTAGATGTGGAGGGTGAGGTATTGGATGTTAACGCAGGAGCTGTGTAAACGGATGACTTGGGTTTGTTCGTGGCAACCGTCGGTTTGGGGGTTGTGGATGGTTTGGAGGTTGCGGGGGTTCGCTTGGGAATGGAGGGCGGAGAACTCTTGGGGGACCTGGATGCAACGTTTCTGGTGGACGTGCTAGCTGTTGCCGAGGGGCTGGCCAGTTCAAGTTCTCCGGATTGTCCGTTGTAGGTGTATTCAAGAAATCCACTTTCAGGATCGTAGTTGGTCAGGGTGAGTCCGGATTCTGTTTTTTTGTCGAGATAGACCCAACTGGTTTTGCCGTTGTTTTTATCAAAAATGGAGAACCGCCAGACTCCGCCAAGCCGGAAGCAGCCTTTGAAGGTGAGTTGAGGTTTGGGTTTGGGGGGCTCTGGTGTTTTGGGACCTTCTTTGTCCCCTACTTTCGGACCGCCTTTGGGCGTAGGGGGTTTGTATCCGGGAGGGAGAAACGGGGAGTGTTCAACCAGATCTCTAGCGGCTTGAAGGGGGAAGGTAATTCCGAGCATGCAAAGGCCTGCCAGGATCAGGTTTTTTCGTTTCGAATGCTTCATGACATTTGTAACATTTTCAGCTAAATTATAGTCTCAGTGTACTCTGGCAAAGGAAAAAGTGCCAGGATTTTGAGAAAAAAAGGGGGAGGTTTTATAAAAAACGGGCGACCTGGGGTGGCCGCCCGTTTAACGGGGAAAGTCTAGAGTTTCAGAGAGCAGTTGGGTGGTTCTTCTTTTCGTAAACTTTTTGTAGTTTTGTGTTATTGAGTTAACGAGCTTGTCCACGTTTATTGCTTCGGTGAAACTCTATTAACAGAACTACACCACCCTTTGAGTGTTTGCAAATCGGAGAATCGATTTTTTTTAATTTTAAATCGGAAGAACCTAGAGTGTCTCCACAAACTGAAGAAGGTTAGGGAATTGGGGGATGGAGTGCTTCTGCATAAAATCTTTGGTCGGCTCATTCAGGGGTTTGCCTGTGTGGAGGAATGCGGATTGGATCTTGGCATTATGGGCGGCCTGGAGGTCAGAGAGCCGGTCTCCGAGCATCCAGCTGTTTTCTGGGTCCATTGAATGCTGTTCTATCATTTCGAGGATGAATTTTGGCGAGGGTTTTCGGTAGATTTGTGTTTGGTCCGGGGTTTCTGGGGCGATGCAGACTCCCGAGAACAAGTCTGATTGAATACTGATTTGTCGGATCATCTCTTCATTGCAGGCCTCTGTGTCTTCCCTGGTATAGAACCCGCGACCTATGCCGGATTGATTGGTAAAGAGAAAGAGTTCGTAGCCTTTGTTCAGAGCGATTTCGAGGGCTTGTCGGGTACCTGCAATGAGTTGGACCTCTGCAGGTTTATGCAGGTAATGTGTGTCTTTGATCAGGGTACCATCCCGATCGAGAAAGAGTGCTTTCTTCACAGCGTGACCAGGAGGCTCAGAAGCTCTTGCGGAGAGACCGTTGCTGTGCCGACTTTGCCGACTACGATTCCAGCGGCATGGTTGGCAAAGCGGGCGGACTTTTCGATGTCTGCCCCGCTGGACAGAGCCAGAGTCAGGGCCGCGATGACGGTATCTCCCGCCCCGGAGACATCAAAAACTTCCTGTGCTGTGGTTGGGATATTGAGGGTGACTTCGCCATTTTGACTCAGGAGCATGCCTTCCGAGCCCAGTGTAATGACGAGGTTTCGTGGGGAAAACTTTTCGTGGATTCGTTGGCAGACTTCTTTTGCGGGAAAGGGTTCGTGAGGCAGGGGGTGAAGGGTGGCCAGTTGTAGGGCTTCGGAGCGGTTGGGGGTCAGGAGGTCCAGGTCTTTGTGTGCGATGTGTCTCCTTGGCTTGGGGTCCATGGAAATAATGGGCTGCTTTTCCGATCTTTGGCTTAATAGGGAATCAATCAGGGGGTCGCTGAGAATACCTTTTCCGTAGTCTGAGAGGATGACCGCATCCAGGTTTGCGGATTTTTCTGCGATCCATTCGATGTCCTCCTGTTTGAGTGCGTATTGGTTGGGCGGGGCTTCCTGGTCGAGGCGGCAAAGTTGCTGGTTTCGTACCATGATGCGGGTTTTGACGATGGTCGGGCACTCTGAGGAATGAAAGCGGTCATGGAAAGTGATGCCTTGCTGATCAAGCAGTTGGTGAAGGCGTTCTCCATCGGCATCTTTCCCGACCCAACCGCAGACTTCCACTTCTGCACCAAGGCTTCGTAAATTCAGGGCAACGTTGGCAGCCCCTCCGGCGACTTGCTGATGGCGGTCGACATCGACAACGGGCACCGGAGCTTCCGGTGAGATTCTATTGGCGTCACCAAAAATGTATTGATCCAGCATGAGGTCGCCAACGACGAGGATCTTGCGGTTACAGAGTTGATTGAGGAGTTCCTGCATCACGGGTTGAAAAGATTTGTACCTCGGGGCAGGATGTCTAGGAAAATCGGGGTATGGCTGAATTTCATCGGATTATCTTATTATTTGGGGTGGTGCTTCTGGCGGGTTGCCAGGAGGACGGGGGAGCCCGTATTCAAGCGGATAGCGAGACACGCTTTGCATTCAAACTTGGAGAAAAGACCATTGAGGCGAGATTGGCGATCCATGAAAAGGAACGGATGAAAGGGTTGATGCATGTGGAGTCGATGCCTGCGGATGAAGGGATGTTATTTTTGTTCAAGGAAGCTTCTTCGCAGGGTTTTTGGATGATGAATACTTTGATCCCACTGGATATCGGCTACTTTACCAGTGATGGGGTGTTGCGGGAAGTTCATCGCATGTATCCCAAGAATCTGGAATCGGTCCGGTCGAAAAGAAGCGACATTCAATATGCCTTGGAAATGAACCAGGGGTGGTATCGGAAAAATGGAATTCATCCAGGAACTCAATTGAATTTGAGTGACTTGGCGAAGGCGTTGAAGGCGAGGGGAGAGGTCCCGGGAAATTGGGGAGTGA
>CAYSOI010000249.1:0-6747 GCA_964432425.1 uncultured Opitutales bacterium
CAAGTCTGATGATAAAGATGTCGAACCTCCTCTGAATGAGGCCAAGAAATTACTGAATGCTTACCCTCACCTTGCCTCTTGGGTACAGGCTGGTTGGGCAGGTGGAGGGCACGGCAGGTATTATCGCAAAGACCCGAACAAATACTGGCCTCACAAGTTGGAGGAAAAAATGGATTTAATTATTCAGGCAGCAACCAGGCTCAATCCAGAACAAAGGTCTGCCCTCCTCAACACCTGGAAAAACGATTACGATGCCAACCGAGATGTGAAGCCTTTGCAAACGAAGGCGGTTCGAAACTATCTGACAACTAACCCAGATCTGACAAAAGGCAGGAGCAGCCTGCTTATCCTGGAAAAGCCATGGAATCAATACTCCCCGGAAGAAGCCTCTAAATTGGCACCTAAAATTTCCTTAAACCGTCATCCGGAAGCTGCTTATATCCGTGCGATTGCAGCTGGAGGCAAAGAGAAAAATCTCGAACGGATGATTGACGCTCTCGTAGGTCCTGAAGCATGGAGGTTAAGTAATGTGGAATTGGACAGCCGTTTTGCAGATCAGTTATGGCACTATGCCGGTCGTCCGGGCGGTTCACAGAAACGGGATTTGGAAATTAAGCGTTCCAAGCAAATCTCGGAACAAATTCGTATGCTCGATGTCAAAAAAGAAAGCCCTCGTGAACAAAGGCTTCAAGCATTGAATCAACTCTGGTCCGACTATCGTTCTGCTCAACCGAAGATCCCAGGCGTTTACAATCGTTTAACCCGCATCCTTCAGTTTACGCCGGAAGCCATTCCCGGTTTGCTCGCCGATCCAAATCCGGAATCACAAATACTTGCCAAAAATGCCATTGCTTCCGGGATGCTGGGAAGCGAGCCCGTGTGGAAGGAATTGGAATCCACCAACCGAGTGAATGTAAACACTTACGCTCCCGGCATCCTCTACCTTGCCAACCGGCACCGGGGTCTGGAGGACATGAAAAAACGTTATCCGCTAAAAGCCCGAGCCCACCCCTTGGAATCCGCTTTATTTAAAACTATTTCAGAAGATTTGAAGCAGAAAAAAATGGACGCGTGGAAAGTCATGGCCTGGATTAACATGCAGTATCCGGAGGATAATGAGAGACAGGTCACACTCATGAAAAACCTGCTTACTTCGCCCAAATGGCAGGAGATGCCTTTTGAAGTAAAGTATGCGGCCCGGAAGTGGTTCAAGAAAGCTGCCATGACCAAAGAAGAGCAAGAGCAAGTCGACTTGGGAAACCCGGCCCTCCTGCTTAAAGGGCTTTCCTTATTAAATAAGGATTCGGGAATCGAAGAAACCGTTAAGGCTCTTGAAGCTTCGATCAAAGTTCTTCGCAACTCCCCTATTAAGATTGAAGTAACCGGATTGGATCAACTCGCCACCGTTTCCCACAAGGTCTTCGTCGATCCCAAGGTCATGGAGTTAATTCTAAAAATCATCGACTACCGTCCTGGGCCAGGAACTAGTGGAGTATTCCTCAAACGCGTCAACGCAGTGGTGCAGAAAACTCAGGACCCTCACCAACTTCAGCGTACGGCAAGCTACCTTTGGCCATACATCGCCAGTGTGGAACCCCGCGCCCTTTACGAACCCATGAAGATGTTTATCAGCGGGCTGATCAAAACCAACCCGGAAACTGCCAGCACCTTAGCAAGAGGTGGTTTACGGGCAATTACTTCCGCACGCCCATCCTATGGATTCGATCCCAGGCAACATGTCGGAGATATGCAAACATTGGTGGGGCAGATTGCGATGGAACTGGGTCTGGTTGTTATCCCTGTACCCAAGAATCATCCGGCCTACGCGGTCTATCTTGCTCAAGGAGAGTGGATCAAGGGAAACGAGGACAGTGCAGGTCTCTTGCTGGATGAAAACGCCGATCAACTCCTCCAAGTCTACCGCAATCTTTCTCAGCCTTTCCTTCTTTGGGCACTCCAACGATCGATCTACAGTCGGGATCAAGAGATGCAGGAAGACCTCGTCAAGTCATTACTGGAATGGATGAAAGAAGCCGGTTCTCCTTTTACTCTCGAGGAGAAGATTAGAATAGAGATCGCCTATGGGGACATCGCCATGCAGCGTAACCAAGTTCGCGAAGCTCTGGAAATCTTCTCCCGCACTCGCAAGAATACGGCCTATCAAAAGACTCTAACGGTACACGATGCAACCTTGCGGGAGGTCCGGGCCAAGCGTATTGCCAAAAATTTTGATGGTGCCCTGCAAACACTTGCCAACTTGGAATTCGAACGCATCCCGGAAATTTGGACAAAACTAAGATTCGCCAGAGCCGAAGTCTATTTCGACATGGAGGAATACGAAGACGCAGCGGAGGATATCGATGACATTCTCACCCGCGAACCTCACCATCCGGATGCCAAGATCATGCTCGGTAAGGTACAGTTGAAACGCGAAAAATTAATGGAAGCAACCGAAGTCGAGTTGGGCTCGGCCATGGCCCAAAAGTTTCTCGTACCCGGAGAAAAACTGAAAGTCACCCTGACCGACCCCACCCTTGATGTGAGCGGTGCAGGTAGTGAGATCGAAGTTTTAGTATGGGCGGATTCCGGAGATAAGGAACAATTTTTCCTTCGCCGTTTCGGCGATGAAAAGACCAAGTTCCGCGGTGAGTTGACAACCGGACTGGGCAAACCATCTCAGGATGATGGAATTCTTCAGGTAATTGGAGAAGACAAAATTTACTATGCTTACTCGGATCGGTTCAGAAAAAAAATGAGTGGACTGGAAGAGAAAAAAGGCGGGCCGATCACAGTTGCCTCCGATGCACTACTCATGGCCTCGGCTCGTAAACTTTTGACCGAGGCTGAACAACGTGTGGCCGACATGGAGAAATTACTGGAAGAAGTGGGAGGCAACAAGGCGGCGGCCAAAAAGAATCAGGCGGCCAAGAACTTGGACTCCGAGAATCGAGAGGATACCAACCTTGATTTCGATTCCAACATCCAGTCAATCGTTAAACCTGGGAATCCGATTCATGTGCGAGTAATCGATCCAGACCGCAGCCGAACAGAAGATATAGATGAATTGATCGTCAGTGTTTCGAGTTCCAGCGGCGACTCTGTTTCCCGTATTACTCTAAAAGAAACCGGAACGCACAGCGGCTGGTTCGAGGGAACCATCCCCACCACAGAAGCCCAGGCCATGGCATTGGCAAGTACCTCTGAAGCTGGCCGGAACCCAAATATGGTCATCAGCCCAAAGGATGACTACCCGGCATGGCGACCCGAGACGGAAAAAGGTAAACACCCTGTCTTTACCGTCGACCTCAATGATAATATCGACCTGGGCAAGTTTACAATTTCAGCCAAGGAAAGCGGTGCAAAGTTGACCAAGTTCGTTCTGCAGACCGGAATGAACCATCGTGAAATGCATTCAGTTGCCGTCTACCCGGAGGATCAGTTGACCATCGAGAAGCCATGGCATCCCAGTGTCACGATCATGAATGACACCGACCATTTCCATCAACGCCACGACCGTACGGTTTACGACCTCAAAGAGATCTCTCACCACATCGAATGGGGCTGGATGAGCCAGCAATGGGCGGCAGGAATCGCTGGAAATGTTAGTGGACCATCACAGGCATTGGATCCTAAACTTCCTGCAAAGGTTAAATGGCAGCGCAATGGGCGGCATCACAACGCCCATGTAATCTACCGATTCCGGGGATACTTTTTCGAACCTACGAACGCGACACGCCGCTTTAAGTTGGTTCTGGGCAAGTTTGAAATCCCCAAGAACACGCACCCCTCCGTCGCTCATCCTCCTGAGTTCCTTCTCGCCGTAAATGGACGTCCGATCACTAACAAGGAAAAGAAAAACCAGTTGGAAGGGTCGATCAATCTACGTGCGGGAATCAACCGATTTGAAATCTGGGCAACAGGTTGGGACAATACGATCGGCTTCGGGCGACCAATCAAGTTGCTTGCAAACTTAGACGAAGCCGACCAACTCGTCCCCTGCCCTGACAGTTTTTTTGATCCCGAGACCTTTCCTCCAGGAACATTGGTTCACCGTAACAGCCGGACTAAGATCACCAGCAATGAAGACGGATCAGTATTCGACGCAGATTTCGGGGAGAACTCAAAGGCAAGACTTATTCGGTTACATCTTATCCAAAATGAAGGTGCAGTCCCGGCTATCAACCGGATCACTCTCACAAATGCCAAAGGAAAGCAAGTCCTGCCCGTAAAGGAGGACTACGCAGGTTTACTCAAGAATGACACCCTGGAAATCCTTGCTGACGACCGGATATCGGTACGCTATGTGGATGACCGGTTCGTGACCAAGTCCAAGGAAAAACACGAACGCTTTCTCGATGTACGCTTCACCAATGCCCGGGTTGAATTTGCCGACATGGAACCCCGTTGGGATAGCCGGAAGGGGGAGATGGCTCCCTTCTACGAGAAACTGCTCCGCTTCCCCTACGGCGATGCACTGACTCTGGCCGTGCACGATGCGGACATGGACAGCACCATCGAGCCTGACACCGTCAATGTCCGTATCAAGGTAGGAAAGGGAGCGGAAAAGGAGTACCAAGCGAAGGAAACCGAAGACTCGACCGGCGTGTTCAAGTTGGTCGTGACCCCCGTTAAACCCGGCACAAAAATAAGTTCCGGCTTGGTCAATCCAATCGTAGTACCTGCCGGAGAAACCATTTATGCCGTCTATCGCGACCAAGAGACCACTCAACCCGGTGTTGCCACTGACCGCATTGGCTTAATCACCCATGCCGCATTCCAACAACCCCAGTTCCGGATTGGGCATGCCGGGAAAGTTGAATTCCATGAGGACAATGTCTGGACGGTCGAGAGCACCCTGCAAGATGCGGTGAGCCCTCCGGAGGGCGGTTTCAAATTACTCCATGGCCAAATCGCCCATTTTGAAGTGGAAGCCCCTCATCTTATTTTCAGAAGATCGGACAATATTCAGATATTCCTCCAGACAGACTCCGGGCGGCAAGCTGCAAGTGTAGGTGGGCAGGAGGGTTTTGACATCAATATCCCAGGCACAATTTCCGTCTTAGGTGGACTCACTTCCACGGGTATAGACCTTCGAAGCAATTCCCCTGAAATCATGGAAACTCGTAGAAGGCTTAGCAAAAACTATAAAGGTGGCCAAGTTTGGTCAGGGATTGACGAGAAAAATATTTCCACCTTCAGATTTTCGGTTCCTCTTGTCGCAGGAATTCTTCCAGACCATGGCTACCTAACTTCAGATCAAAAGAAAGATCGGGCTGAAAAAGCCGCAAAGTCCCGCTTCACTGGAATGGGAGAAACTGAAGTAAAAGGATTGATTGTTAAGCCCGGAGAGAACATCCATCTTGGCCTCCCTTACAAAGATGCCCTGGGTAATAACAAATGGCTAACTGCGTCTGCCAAAGTAACCACCTACCCCATTTTTAAGATAACCGATCAGAAATACCTGCAATCGATTTCCACAGCTTACGCGGGTGAGAACCTTCACCTATATGTGTCTGACTTAGGTTCCGATCTAACGGACGCCACCGACAGCATCACTCTCCTCTTGCAGGCAAAGTCCGGAGCCAAGGGAAGAGTCAGCCTATACGAAACCGAACCTCACAGCGGAGAGTTTACCGGAGCCTACACTCTCAGTTACGCTCAAAAACCGGGAAAATTACAGGAAGGACACGACATTAAAACTCAAGGTTTCCCGGTCGTGTACGGAGATACGATAGGAGCACGGTATTATGATCCAAATGGTATTAAAAGTCCGATCCGTCTTGTAACTATTAGTAAGGGTGCGAACGGAAAGGTCGAACCGTTTTCCAAAAGGTATGATGATCCGGAAGTTGCCGTCCGCACACAATTCTCCCTTGCCGAAGCCTACCTCGAAATGGCAAAACGCCACCGCAAACTTGGAGAAACCGAATTGGCTCGTCAGGAATTTGCATCTGCCAAACAGCTTCTTAACAGCTCGCTCGATCAGTTCCATGCTCCGGAAACTCGTTCCCATGCCGAATACCTCCTTGGTAACCTTACACTCGAAGAGGCTCTCGCTGCCACCACGCCTGAAACAAAGGATACCCGATTTCGGGCTGCTTTGGCCCGTTTTATGAATATTACCGGAACTTACCCCGATACCCTTCATGCTTCCAAGGCACAATTCAAGGTTGCAACTATCTATGAAGCCCTCAAGGAACCGGACATTGCTGCCCAGGAATATGTAAAACTCGCATACAAGCATCCAGACTCCGAATACCTGGCCACATCCATGGCTCGTCTTGGCAGTCACTTTCTTAAAAAAGCAGCCTCCTATGAGTCCAAAGCCAAACCTCTACTTGCCAGCGGTGAAGCGGGAGACAAAGACGCCGCCTTTGAGGGTGCTGCCATGGAAAAGATGGCACACAAAGAATACTATAAAACAGCAAAAATTTTCGAGCGACTGCTCGAACGTTTCCCTGACCACACCCTCGCAGGTCAAGCGGGACTGCGTAGCGGACAAGCCTACATGCGATCCGGGAAGACCAAAGAAGCTCTCAATGCTTTCCTGACAGTTACCAATGAGGAAAGCTTCGACAAGGAGGTCCGCTCTGCCTCCATGTATTGGGCTGGCATGTGTTACCAAAACCTCCGCAATGTCATGTCCGCGTACTCCATTTACAAACGACTAACCTACGATTTCCCTGAAACCGACTGGGCCAAATACGCAAGGGGGCAACTTTCCCAACCAGGGATGTTGAACCTTGA
>CAYSOI010000250.1:0-6670 GCA_964432425.1 uncultured Opitutales bacterium
AACGCCAGCCATGGCGAGAAGTTGAAGACAATGATGAACAGCTTGAAGAAGGCGACGTAGCGGTAGAGCATTTCCAGGGCGACTTCCTCGCTGACTCCAAAGAGTTTGGCCTGGAGTCTGGCCAGCGACTGGGTTGCAAAGAGCACGGCCAATACGGTGAAGATGTAGATGGCCATATCAATGAGCATCCAGCAGAGGAAGAATTGTCGGAGAGTTTCAATGTTCATAACGAAGGACAGTATAGCCCATTAACCTTGCAAATGCTTGGCAAAAACAGCCTTGGTTCGCTGCCACATTTCGTCGGAAAGGATGTGTCCTGAACCTTCTTCGATGTAGTGAGTAAATTTCTCTTCGGCACCTTGTTTTTTGTAGGCAGACTGGATGCGTTCAATGCCAGCTTTGGCTTCATCGATTGGACTGCCACGATCCTCTTCTCCGAGGTTGAGATGCAAAGCTCTGGGGGCAATGAGGGCAGCGATTTCCGGTGTATCTCCATACTGCAACCATCCCGGTACAAAATTGGGGAAACAATGGAGCAGATGATTGTCATGAATGCCCTTGTAAGTCGGTAGACAGCAGTTGCCAACCAGAGCTTTGAGGCGAGGTTCAAAAGGGCCGATGAGCCAAGTGTGGGTGGATCCCATCGAATGCCCATAGCATCCAAGATTCTCCGCATCCACTTCGGGGCGTTGGCAAAGGTAGTCGACAGCCCTTTGCATATCCAAAATGTTCTTCCAGGCCAGACATTGGCCATTGACCACATATTCGAGGAACTGAAAGCGTTCGTACCACCATACTTTGAGTTTGCCGGTGGGATCCTGACGTTCCTCAAAGCACAGGGCATCAGGGCATAGAACCACATAACCTTCCTTGGCCAAGGCCACTCCGGTGTGGTGCATTTCACTGCCAGCCAGTCCCGCGGGCTCCTTTTTACCGAGATGAAACTGTCCATTGTGCTGGTGCCAGACAGCCACGGCCGGTGCCGGGTTGTTCGCATCCACCCCATCGGGAACCAACAGCATGGCGGGCACTCGATCACCTGGCTCCACTTCATAGGTCAGGGATTCAATCCGGTAACCATCCTTTTGAATCGTCTCCCGGAGCTTGGGACGAAGCGGGCAGGGTTCCGGCCAGGGGCCTCCAAGACAATCCTGGAGTTTTATCAGTATTTCGGAAGGCGGCATAATCACTGGTGGGTTGATCGTTTGAAACGACTTTGCAGTCAGGACGCTGTTTGCAGTTAAACCAAGTCCAACAGCACCAACTGTGCTGTTTTGAAGAAATTCACGACGATTTGTATTCATGATCAGGAAGGGGTTGAAAAGTGGAGAAGTCTTACTGCAAAACCTCCCGGATCGCTTCAAGGAACATCTTTTCCTGACCTGGAGCAATCCAACTGTACCCATGCTCCTTCACATAGCCTTCCTCTTCGGCCATGTCGGTGGGAATGTATCCGGGGGCACATTCTCCAAAAGCAGGTGTCATGAGAAAGGTGCAGGGTTTCATCTTCTGAGCAGCCAATTGGTAGCCGACAAACGTTTCTGCCGGCAAGAGAAGAAATTGAGCAGACCCAAAATCAATCAGGGGCAAATCGATTGCTTGTCCCGTCTTCAGTCTTTGCAGCCAACTCAATGTCATGGCGGCTTGAGTGCGATGAGTGGGAGAGAGTTTTGGGTTGGCCAATTGAGCTTGAGCAACCTCGGGGTTGTAGGCACCAGTTGTACGCGGAGCGAAATCGAAACTCCCGTTACGAAATGCCACCTTTTGCACAGGGGACGTTCTGGTCATTTTCCAGGCGGCTTCCATTCCTCTGGCCAGTCGATTGGCCAGTTCTTTTCGTCCATCCAGGTTTCCCAAGTTGAACTTCGCAGCGGTCACATCCCCGGAACACCCCGAAAGATAGATTTGAAAAACATCCGGATTCTGGCTTTGCCACTTTTCCCGGGCCATTCCGGTAAAGTCCGCAGAAACTCCACCGTTACCATAGTAACTCATGGGGTGAGTCGCATAGCAACTGATGGAAACCATGGGACCCTCCTGCCCATAGAAACTCAGCATCTTCAAATTCGGATCGATCTGTCCCGTCGCGGCATCGCGAACCTTCGGGTCTCGGGTAAAACTATACCGTCGAAAGCTCACTTTCCCGTCGACTTCCACCCGGCGATTGCAGGCGATGTCCTTCACTTCCGCTTCCCCTGTTCCGATGTGCAACACCCTCTTCTTCGAGTCTGCACTTGCCTTCGCGGCCGCCGCCACCTTTCGGACTGTTTCCGCATGAAACTCCGAGTCAAACATCATGCCTTCATAGCCATGTTGATCCAGGAATTGCTGGGCCTCCAGATCGACGTAAGGCGTGTCATGTTGATGTACACAATGCAGAAGCACCCGTTCCCTCGAAGTCCCCACCGCTTTGGCCAAAGAATCTCGCCAGAGATCATAGGCACCATTGCGAAGTTCACACCAATCCAGGGCACAAATCACAATCGGTGAATCCTTCGTCCACAGCACCACTCCCAACGCTTTCAAACGGCTCTCAATCCTCTTCGCCGGGGGTTTCCAACCCGCCAACAGGGGATGCCCGAGGGGCGGCGTGATGTCTGCGGAAAAAGTAGAAAGCGAAAGCTCTCCTGTATCTTCTCCCAGCAAGTGGACCACGGGTGAAACTCCAACACCCACTCCCATGGTTTTCAGGAGCATGCGGCGAGTGTGTTTCATGACCGAAAGAACTAAAGAACTCCCTTACTTCACAGCCTTGACTTTTCCATAAACAGCAAAGGCCGTATCCCAACTCACATTCTTTTCCGGCGGAGTAAAGACCATTTCCCATTTTAAACCATCCGGGCTGCGAAAGATCTCATGGCGTCCTCGTTCCACATTGATGATGGTTCCAGTTTCAGATTGGACAAATCGGCCTCCCGGGGTGCCTTGGGGCAAAGCTTCCCAGGCAATCCCATCCTTACTTTTCAACGCCTGCTTGCCGCCTCTTGTGGTCAACCAGAACTCCCCGTTTACGAAGCTGAGTCCTCGCCAGGATTTTCGTTCTGGAAGCCCGGTTTTGTAAAGAGTCCAGGTTTCTCCACCATCCGCAGAATGAGCCACGCCCACATCACAACTGCATAGAAAAACCCCATTCCCATAAGCAATCACATCCTGCCCCCGGTCCCCGACTTCCTCCGGCAACTTGCTGTGCTTCCAGGTCTGGCAAAGATCGTCACTGTAGAACACATGGCGATTGTCGCCAATGGCCAGAAAACGACCACCTTTGTAATCCCCGAAGCCACTGATGATGTGATGGGTTTTGCCACCCTCCAGGAGCGTTTTCAAAGAGTGCTTCTTCCATTCCGCATGCCCCTTGCCAGAACTCGTAATGCCTCGCCATTGATCCGCACTGGTGAGCATCACTCCCTTCCCTCCGGTTGCTCCCCATACACTCCCAAGTTTGCCCGCAGTCTTATTCAAATGAGCCCAGTTCACCGCGTCCTCCGAACCAATGTAAATCCCCGGTGCTCCCCAACCGGAAAACACGCCGATCACCCCTTCCGTATACGCCATTCCATACACCGCATAATTCCCATGCCAACCGCCATCTTCCAAATGGTCCGTGGCCAGAAAGGTTTGCTTCCAACTCTTCCCGTCATCCCACGAAACCAGTATCCGCATGCCTTGCTTCGAAGACACCGCAAAGACGGGGACTTCCGGCTTTGGCTGTAGTTGGCTGCCAAGTGGAATGCTCTCATTGAGGGGAGCCCGTTTGGATTGTGCTTGAACTCCTCCAATCAGGATGAGGGAGAGAATCAATGTGGTCAGGGGTTTCATGGTCTTTACGTGAAAAGGTTTACTTAGATGCCTTCGACTCCTGCCAACGTTGCCAGGCCAATCCCGGACGATCCGCACGGAAGGTCAGCACTTGACGTGTATCCACCTCAGTAATGTACACCGTCTTTCCATCCGGCCCGCCGAAGCACAAGTTACTGGGACGAGTTCCAGGCAGCTTGATCGACTGCAAAATGCTGCCACAAGAGGTCAATTTCAGGACCAACCCCGCACCGTGTCGAGTGATGTACAAGTTGCCATCCACATCACAACGCATCCCGTCCAAACTATGCCCATCGAACTCAATCAGCACCCGTTCATTGGAGATCCCCTCCTCCGATAAATCATAGGCCAACACCCGATGCTGACGACTTTCCGCAACGTACAAAGTCTTCCCGTCCGGGCTCACTTCGATGCCATTGGTCGTGCCATGTCCATCCGCCAGTTGCGTCACTTTTCCGCATGTGGAAATTCGCCACAGAGCTCCGTCCCCTTTACTCCAATCCGGGTCACTGGCATAGAGAGTTCCATCCGCAGCAATCGCCAAATCATTGGGCTGATGCATCTTCGGCTCATGAGCAAAGACGCTGATCTTCTTCGTCTTTGGGTCGATCTTCAGAACATTGTGACCTGTGTAGTCCGCCACAAACATCTCACCAGCTTGATTAAACCGGATCCCATTCCCCTTGGAGCCTTCAGGCAGCTGTATCCAGGCAGAGGCTTTTCCATCCGGCGTGACCTTCCCAATCGTCCGGGCTTCCCCGAAACTGACCGCATAGAGATTGCCTTCCTTGTCACAGGCTGGCCCCTCGATTCCACCGGTAAACAAACCCGGTTTGGTCAGGGGTTTTACCTCAAAGGGTTTCGCATGGGAAACTGCGGGAAGAATAAAGAGAAGAGAGAGAAGAGATCGAATGTTCATGCATGCAAATTGACAATACCTGCGGAATCTTGCACGAAGATTTCTACTTTCGATCATTCATTCTTCAAAACGCCATGAAAACTCCCCTGCTCTTCCTCGTTGCCCTCACCTCTCTGCTTTTGCCATTTACCACTCAGGCGGAGGAACCGAAACTTAAGGATTTGAACGGCTTTTTCCCGTTTGAAGTTCCTGACACCCTGGAAGAATGGGAGAAACGAAAAGAACTTTTGCAACGACGGGTTCTGGTGGCCAACGGGCTCTATCCGATGCCGGAGAAAACTCCGCTCAATGCCGTCATTCACGGGAAGGTGAAGCGGCCTGGGTTCACGGTTGAAAAAGTGTATTTTGAGAGCATTCCAGGATTCCATGTTACCGGCCTCCTCTTTCGTCCGGCCAATGCCAAACCCGGCCAAAAGTTCCCTGCAGTTTTGTCACCCCATGGACATGGTGGACGCCTTCAGGACCTGGGCGAAGCCGGTGTCAAAAAACAGATCGCAACAGGCAGCGAGAAGTTTGCCGATTCAGGACGTTTCCCGAAAGTCGCCCGCTGTGCAAACCTGGCTCGACTCGGCTGTGTTGTCTTCATCTACGACATGCTTGGCTATGCTGACAACCAACAACTCTCCCGAGCTTTGGCCCATGGTTTCCGCACTCAACGCCCCGACTTCGAGGGCAAAGAATCCTGGGGCTTTTTCAGTGCTCAGGCTGAGATGCGAATGCAATCCATTTTCGGACTCCAAACCTGGAACACGATCCGCGGCCTCGACTTCCTGGAGTCCTTACCGGATGTAGACCCCAAACGCATGGCCGTCACAGGAGGCTCCGGAGGCGGCACACAAACCATCATGGTCTGTGCCATTGATGACCGCCCCATCGCCGCATTTCCCAACGGTATGGTTTCCAGTTCCATGCAGGGAGGTTGCCCGTGCGAAAATGCCAGCCTCCTTCGTATCGGCACTGGCAATGTAGAGCTCACCGCCCTCTATGCTCCCAAACCTCAAGGCATGACTGCCGCCAATGATTGGACCAAGCACATGCTGGTTCAAGGCAAAGGATTTCCCGAGTTAAAGAAACTCTACACCCTGTACGGCAAGCCCGATCATGTCATGTGCGGCGACCTCCTTCGCTTCCCCCACAACTACAATGTGGTCACCCGTGAGCTGATGTACAATTGGTTCAACAAACACCTTCAACTGGGCCACAAAGAACCCATTCAGGAAACCGATTTCCAACGCCTCACTTCTGCCGAACATGCCGTCTACAACGACCAGCACCCCAGACCCGAAGGCGGCGATGTCTTCGAACGCAAACTCACCCGCTGGCTGGCCCAACAATCCGACCAACAAATCGCCAACCTCTGTCCCACGGAAAAACAAAAACTCCTCATCACCGCCTGGCAAACCATCGTCGGCCTCGACGACCCATTACCCAAAATGCAAGCCCCCAAAACCAAAGATCCGGTTACGGTCTTGAGAATTCTGGAGGAACCCAAACCCAAGCAAACCCGAACCGTCGCCAACAAGCGTCAGGTAGCCGCCTACACTCACGGATACAATCATAGCTACCTCGCCCTTCGCATCCGGGACATCTATGGCTTGATCCAAGCCAGCCACCAGAACGGAAAACCCGTGCAAATCCTCGCCGAAAAAGGCAACGAAGCCATGGCCTTGATCGCCGCCATCATTGCCCCCAAAGGCAGTGTCCAATCCATCAACCTCGCCGACGATTCCTTCCGCTTCGCCAACATCACCAGCTACCTCCACCCCGACTTCATCCCCGGTGCCGTAAAATACGGAGACCTGCCCGCATTGATCGAAACCGCCAAAAACTTAGGCATCCAAGTTCACATCGACTAAACCGGAGCATTTTTATAAGTCCTATACGACCCATACGTCCCATAAGAATTATAGTGGTTCTCAAAAATAATTTCCAATT
>CAYSOI010000251.1:0-6667 GCA_964432425.1 uncultured Opitutales bacterium
AAGAAATCTTGCCGGAAGAGTTCCTTCTGGAGCCCAAACACGTAAAGTGGCGGGCAAAAGGTTACAGACTTCCGACTAATGCAGAGTGGGAGAAAGCAGCGAGGGGCAAACTGAGAGATCAATATTATCCAAATGGCAACAGCATTGATGCCAGCTTTGCTCACTATAATCAACGCTCCTCTCCCATCGAACTGTCCCCGGTTGGAGGCAAGCGTCTTCCCAATGGCTATGGACTTTATGACATGTCCGGTAATGCTTGGGAGGTCTGCTGGGATTGGTATTGGGGCAGATGGTTTAACTACCTCTACGAACAACTTCTGGACCCCACTTTTGAATTAATTGACCCTATCGGGCCAACTCATGAACAGGTCTCACAGGATCACAGACTCTACAGGAATGTACGAGGCGGGGATGCCAATTCTGACCGATATCGTACAAGAATCGGCTTTAGAAAATACCTGCGGACCTGGAGTCAGTATGCGATTTCCGTCAGGCCTGTGGTGTCCGGCCCAAGTGAACCAATGGCCAGTGTTGAGGTTTTCACGGACACTCCCCATTGGGGCTCCGTTTCTGGAGCAGGCATCTATTTGGAAAATTCGGAGGTAGTATTAACCGCATCGCCAAGAAAAGGGATGGCTAGCTTCCTTCGCTGGGAAGACAAAGATGGGAACTCACTTGGTTCACGTGCAATTCTGAAAACTTCGGTGGATGCAGATTCCAGATTTATTGCCGTGTTTGCCAGGAGTTCCCGCGACGGACCCGAAATGTACAGCCTCCAAACCGAAGTGCTGCCTGACGAAAATGGAACCATACGGGGCGCAGGTGCCTATCTCGCCGGGGTAAACGCGACTTTGACAGCCAAACCCAATGGCGAAAACCAATTTGCCGGTTGGGCGGGAGATGGCTTTGGCGTAGACAGCACCCTGAGCCTTAGGATGGATGCGAATAAACGGGTTCAGGGATATTTTGGAGATACCTCCATCGACTCGGATCAAGATGGTCTCTCCGACCTCTATGAAACCAGTATAGGCTCAAATGCGTATTGGTCAGATTCGGATAATGATGGACTCAAAGATTATCAGGAAGTGCAGCAATATCAGTCCAACCCGACCAAGGTCGATACCGATGGAGATGGATTTGATGACAAAACCGAATTCCTCTACCAGACCCAACTGAACTCCGCTCAGGACTTCCCCTTTATTGTTACCAATCAACTGTCTCGTTACTTTCTTTTTAAGATTAAACCCTTCGACTATTCCGGTAATAAGGGCCATGGCAGGGCATTCCAGACAACGATTGAGCCAGATCGAGCAGGATTGAACAAAAGTGCTTATGGGTTCGATGGTTCCCAGAGCTATTTTGAAGCCACTTCCTACACCGCCCCCACAGGAAGTGCTTCGAGAACCTTTGCGATGTGGATTTATCGGGAAAATCAAGATGATGCCACCCTTCTCACCTATGAATCCCAGTCAAACTTCGCCGTGCATCTGGTGGCTGATAAGCTTCAGGTTGAAGCAGACGCTATCACAATCGAATCGAGTGAAGTACTCCCTGTCCAGCAATGGTTTCAAATCCTGGTAACCCTACCGGATGGTGGCTCGGTTAAGGATATTGCGGTCTACCTCGACGGCCTCCCCATGGAAATGTCCTCTGTGCATCAAAATTCAGCTGCCGTCCAAACTACCGCCAGTAAGTCCGTCATCTTTGGTAAAGGTTCAAAAGGATTCTTTCGAGGGAAGTTGGATGACCTACGGATTTGGGAACGCTTCTTTGCCGCCTCCGAGGCTCAAAAGCTGTACGACCTTGAAGCTTATCGGGAGCCGGAATTCCTCAAGCCAACGATTCAGCAACAACCTCAGGATCAACTGGTCGCCATCGGAGGGACTGCTACCTTCACTGTCGAGGCCACCGGTAAGCCACAACCCACATATCAGTGGCAAAAAATTGCCAATCGCAAGGTGGTGGACATCCCCGGAGCCCATTCCAATACCTTAATCATCACTAATGTTTCCGAGGCAGATATCGCCAAATATCAGGTCAGAATAGAAAACTCTGAAGACACCCGATACTCCGGGGCCGCGAAGTTACTGGTTTTGGAAAAACCACAAATCATCACCCCGATGACAGACCTTGCATTCCTCACACAACGAGGTGGAAAGATCATCGTAAACTTCACAGGAGCCAAGCCATTAACTTTTGAGTGGTTTAAAGACAATACCTCCATTTTAAAAACCACCAAAAATCAGTTTCCCATTCCAAAGAACAGTGACCCCACTGCCTATAATGGCACCTACCAAGTCCGCATTACCAACCCGGTTGGGGAAATTACCTCCGAGCCATTCAAGGTCTCTATCCTCGACCCCATTGAAATTCAGAAACACCCCACATCCCTGGGAGTTACCCAAGGAGCTCAAGGATCTCTTTCCGTGGAAGCAACAGGCGGTGGAACCATCCGTTATCAATGGCAAAAATATGATTTTAAGCTACGAGGCTGGACCGATCTGGAAACCGAGAATGCCCCAGAAATTACCTTCGACGCAATTGAGCCAACCCAGGCTGGCAGATACTGGTGCATCCTGACCAATGGAGCCAGCACCGTATCCACCAAATATGCCGATATTGCCGTCTATACCCCGCCGGCATTCCAAGTCCATCCCCGGAACAAGCAAGTCACCACCACCGAGAAACTCCTCATTAACTCAGAAGTCACAGGCTCCCTACCCCTCACCTATCAATGGCAGAAATTTAATTCAGACTCCGATCAATGGGAAGACCTCCCGAAAATGACACGAAACTACCTCTATTATCGAGCACTGGCACCTGAGCTTTCCGGTCTTTACCGGCTCCGTGCAATCAACCCTGGAGGCACTACCTACAGTGATGAAATGGAACTGACCATTTACTACCCGCCCACATTTACCCGGAATCTGGAACACCAACTGATAAACGAAGATGCTCCGCTGAGCTTGCAAGTCGAGACTGATGCTCTGGACTCCGACGGGGCAGAAGTCTCCTACCAATGGTTCTTCAATCGCAAACCAGCCGAAGATGCAGATGGCATTCAGGGCAGTCGAACCAATCATCTTCAAATCTCCAATACCCAACTCTCCCATCAAGGCTACTGGTATTGCGAAGCACAAAATGAAATTGGAACGACAACGTCTTACGCCATCAAAGTCATCCTGATCCAGAAACCATTCGCGGTTAAGGAGTTTCAGGACGTCACCATCTCGGCGGGCCGTAATGTCAGCCTAAATGCCAGCATTCGGGGAGGAAAACCCATTACGCTACAGTGGTTGAAAGATGGACAGGTCCTCAAAGGTGCAAACCGAAACAAGCTCTACCTCCGCAGTGTTCAACCTTCAGATGCAGGAACCTACACGTTACAGGCCATCAATCCGGCTGGAACCCTGGATATTTCTGCCGAGATCACCGTCACCGACGCAGCATCCGCACCATTGTCAACTCCGACTACCTTGACCGATTTTCAAACTGCGGCACAAATGGATTCCGATTTTGATGGCCTGAACGACCTCCTTGAATACGCCCTTGGCAGTGACCCCAACACATCCCGCTCAACTTTTGTTCCTCATATTGACCAAATCACGGATGAAGCCGGACAAACCTGGGTCAGCTTCAGCTACACTGAGAATGCATTAGCCTCAGACTTGCATTTCATCGTTGAAACCTCAAAGGACCTTCAGTCATGGGAAGCTATGGATCAGGACTCCGCTTCCATCAGCCGACTGAACCGGGGACATTTCACAGAAGTCACCTACTACTTCCCGGCACAGGACAACCACCAATTTTTTAGAGTACGTATTGAACCATGAAAATCGTTATTGTTGATGGATATACCCTTAATCCTGGAGACCTTTCCTGGGATGAATTGAAAAAACTCGGAACTGTCGACATCTACGATCGATCCACACCGGAAGAACTGATCGAACGGGCCAAAGATGCCAACATCATTCTGACCAATAAAGCCCCTCTCAGCAAGGAAACCCTTGCTCAACTACCGGAGCTGCAATTCATCAGTGTGACCGCTACAGGCTTTAACATTGTGGACATTGAGGAAGCCGCTCATCGAGGCATCCCGGTGGCCAATGTTCCTGCGTACGGCTCGACCTCCGTCGCCCAAATGACCTTCGCCCACATACTCAACCTGACCCAGCGGGTTGCCCATTATGCAGAAGAAGTAAACGAAAACCGCTGGACTGAATGCCGGGACTTCTGCTTCTGGGATTATCCCCTCATCGAACTCGACCAAAAGACCCTGGGAATCATCGGCTACGGCAGCATTGGAAAACAAGTCGCCCAAATTGCCAGAGCCTTTGGCATGCAATTGATTGTCTACAGTCCTTCATTGGAAACAGGCACAGAACTGGCACCAGGAATTCGGGCAGAATCCGTCGAAACCTTGCTCAGGGAAAGTGACATTGTCTCCCTGCATTGCCCTCTCACCAGTAACAATGAGAAGATGATCAATGCCGAATCCCTCGCCTTGATGAAACCCACCTCCTTTCTCGTCAACACCTCCCGAGGCCAACTCATCGACGAAGTCGCCCTCTGTGCAGCCCTCGAAGATGAAAAAATCGCCGGAGCCGGCATTGATGTTCTCTCCGGAGAACCCCCTTCCTCGGAAAACCCACTTCTCGACACCAAAAACTGCTTCATCACCCCACACATTGCCTGGGCCACAACCGATGCCCGATCCCGCCTCCTCAACATCACCGTCCAAAACATAAAAGCATTTCTCCAGGACACTCCCCAAAACATAGTCAATCTCCAATACGCAGAGAGAACAGCAATACACCGCTGAATCATGGACGTTACCAGCCAAGGCAAGACCCTGATCGAGTCGCAAAACTAGACTCTCCTAAATTTCAGGGTCGGGTATATTCACTATATCAACACACTTTCCTTAAATCCCTTATGAGACAAAAATCCTGGCATTTGAACCGACGTACCGTTCTTCGCGGAGCTGGAGTATCCCTGGCTTTGCCTTATCTGGAGTGCATGTCCTTGGCCGCATCCAAAACCGCCAAAACTCCCCCGCCCCGGCTTTGCTGTTCCTTCTTTGCCAATGGGGTCAGCTTACCTCCAGAAAAACATGAGGACCATGAAAAGTGGCACTGGTTCCCTCTTGGTGAAGGCAAAGAGTATAAACTGACCCAAACCCTCAAACCTCTCGAATCCTTTCGCAATGATATGACCATCCTAGGCGGATTGTCACACCCGCTGGGGCGACTTCTGGTCGGCCATGCCACAGGAGACATCTGGCTGACAGGAGGCGACGTTCGCGGAAGTAACTACCGGAACTCCATTTCCATTGATCAGGCATTTGCCCAAACTCAGGCGAAGTTTACCCGAGTCCCTTCCCTTGTGCTTTCCAGCAACGGAGGAGTTGGCTACAAAACCCGCACCGCTACCATTTCCTTCAATCAACAGGGCGAAGCCATTCCTGCGGAATCGATGCCGCGTCAAATCTTTGAACGCCTATTCAAACAGGATTCCTCATTACCAGTCCAGGTACGCCAACGTCAGATTGCTCACGACCGCAGAATCATTGATCTGGTTCTGGAGGACTCCAAGTCACTTCGCAGAAACCTCAGCTCCCTCGATAAGGCCAAACTCGATGAATATCTACAATCCGTCCATGAGATCGAATCCCGCATCGACAGCACAGAACGTTGGCTCGGCACTCCCCTTCCCAAGGTAGATGAAAACGGCCTCAATCTGGAAGCAGACCAGAAAGCACCCGAAGCCTACATCCAAACCATGTACGATCTGATTGTTCTCGCCTTTCAGACCGATACTACCCGTTCCGCCACCTATCTCCTTTCCCAAGAGGATGGCAAAGGGGTTTCCGATAAATTCCCAGCCGTCGCATTGGGGCTCAAGGGGCATCACTCCCTTTCTCATGGAACCGGTAAGGAGAAAGGCTACGAAAACTGGGCCAGATACGACCAATTCCTGGCCACACAGCATGCCTATTTCCTCGATCGCCTTCGCAACACCCAGGAAGGTGAAGGTTCCCTGCTCGATTCCACCCTTACACTTTTCGGCAGTGCCACCAGCACTACCCACAACGCTCGGAATTATCCACTCGTCCTTGCAGGTGGCAAGAAACTGGGCCTCCAGCACGGAGCCTTCCACAAGTACACCGAAGCGACTCCTCTCTCCAATCTCTATGTCACCATGCTGGACAAGCTAAAGGCCCCCGTGGAAGCCTTTGCCGACAGCACTGGAGAATTGTCCGAAATCTTTTAGGCGATTCCTGCACGTTCAAGAAGAGCATCCAGCTTTGGGTCGCGGCCCATGAAGTCGCGGTAGAGTTTAGCCGGGTCTTCGGAATTGCCTTTACTGAGAATGGTTTTGCGGAAGTCTTTTCCGGTATCCTTGTTCATGATGCCTTCTTTCTTGAAGCGGGTGAATGCATCGGCATCGAGGACTTCAGCCCATTTGTAGGAATAGTAGGCCGAGGCATAGCCTACGGAGCTGGAGAAAAGATGGGTAAACCTTCGAGCGATATTGGGAGCTTTGGGGTTGGTGGGGATGGTATAGTCGGCGAGAATTTCCCGGATCTGGGAATCCAGGTCTTCATCGAGTTGGTCTTTGGCGACTTTGCGGTGAAGTTCGAGGTCCATCTTGCCGAAGGCCAATT
>CAYSOI010000252.1:0-6654 GCA_964432425.1 uncultured Opitutales bacterium
GTGACCCCACTAATAGACTCAACGTGCTCCTCACAGCTGCGGAACTTGGGCTAACAAAAAAAGTGAAAAAAGTTTCCATCCATACTTGAAAGCTGAGAAAAGGTGGTGAATGTTGGGGGTAGCACCTAACCTAACATTCTTCCTTCCCGCGTAATTCGGGAAAATACCCTTCGGGGTCCCATAAAAGATTGTTGATTAGGTGCTTTTTTTGGAATGTAAATTTGCCCCCAACCCTGAAGGAGTGGAACAGAGCCAACCATCCCAACCTCAGCCCTCAAGCAATTCCACGATGCGTCTCCGCAGTGGCAAATTCCAAAAGTGCTGGCAAAAACGGATCATCCTCGACCTGCGGCTTGGCCTGAAGACGCTCAATGGCCTGGGACTTGTTATACCCTTCTTTAAACAACGTTTTAAAATGGGCTCTCAAATGCTCTATATTCGCTGAGTTGTAACCATTTCTCTCCAGCCCCACTTTGTTGATGTGGCGATGATCCGCAGGAGAACCATCCACCAACATAAACGGTAATACATCCTGCACGATCTTGGAGCCTGCCGAAAGCATCGCATAGCTGCCGACCCGGCAAAACTGATGGATTCCGACCCCCCAGCCAACCGTCACATGGTCCCCCACCACAACATGCCCACCAATCGCAGCATGACTGCTCATGACCAGATGACTGCCAATGATGCAATCGTGGGCCACATGGCTGTAAGCCAGAATGTTGTTATCATCACCTAAAATCGTATACTCCTCGTCATTGGTCGCGAGGTGAATGGAGACATACTCCCGAAACGTATTCCGATCCCCGATCTTCAACCGGGGCCGACCACCCGTGTATTTCAAATCATGCGTCTTGGCCCCGATGTAGGCATAAGGAAAGATCTCATTGTTCAGGCCAACCTCCGTAAAACCGTCCACCGTTGCATGGTGATCCACCTTTGTCCCCGCCCCAATCTTTACATTGGCCCCGATGTAGGCGTAGGCACCGATTTCTACATTCTCATCCAGTTCAGCTCCGGGCTCAATAATCGCGGTTGGATGGATCTGTGTGCTCATGACTCGTTTATTCATCGCTGGCATCTACTATGGTAAACATAAGTTCGGCAGAGGAAACCACTTTGTCTCCTACCTTACACTGGCCTTTGGCCTGGGCGATCTTGTTGCCCCGTACTTTGGTAATCTCCACGTCAATCACGAGCTGATCTCCAGGCTCCACTGCCTGACGAAACTTGACCTTGTCGCAACTCATGAAAAAGGCCACTTTGCCCTCACTCGAAGTGCGGCGAAGCATCAAAATGCCTGCAGTCTGAGCCATCGCTTCCACTTGCAGCACTCCCGGCATCACTGGTCGGCCAGGGAAATGCCCCTGGAAAAAGGGCTCATTGATGGTAACATTTTTCAACGCCCTGATTTGGGTGCCCTCCTCGTTAATCTCCAACACCCGATCCACCAGTACAAAAGGATAACGGTGGGGCAATGTGTCCAGTATCCGACGAACATCCATGTAAGACTCCGTAGGCAGAACCACCGCTTTGGAGACTTTATCCGTTTTATCTGAAGCCTTGGGAGCTTCCGTCTTTTTCTTCTCCTTCGATTCCAGGATTTTCTTGGCCAGTTCTGTATTGAGGTAATGCCCAGGACGCACCGCAATGATGTGAGCACGGATGGGCTTACCCAGCAAGGTCATGTCCCCAATGATATCCAGAATCTTGTGCCGGACAAATTCATCCTGAAAACGTAGAGGCTCCTTGGAGAGGATTTTGTCCCCCTTGATCACAATGGCACTATCCAGGCTACCGCCTTGGATTTTCCCAAGTTTGAGCAATTCCTCAATGTCCTCGTAAATTGTAAACGTACGAGACGGAGCAATCTGGGAAATGTAGGTCTCGGTATCAATATCGATACTGAGGTGCTGCGTATGAATCCCACGATCATCTGCCGAGGTACATGTGATTCGTAAACCATCATAAGGCAGCACGATGAGAGAACGATTCCCGGAAGTAACGGAAAGGGGCTCCGTAATCTCCAGATACTCACGTTCCGCCTCCTGATCCACAGGCTCCGCCTCCTGCACCAGATTCACAAAAAGTTTGGCCGAACCATCCAGAATCGGCGGCTCACTGGCATTCATTTCCACCACTGCATTGTCCACGCCACAACCCGTCAACGCACTGAGAACATGCTCAATCGTATGAATTTTGGCATGTCCGCTGGAGATCGTGGTGTTGCGGACCAACTCGGTCACATTTTCCACCAGGGGCTTAACCTCTGGCTTGCCATAAAGATCGGTCCTTCGAAAAAGAATACCGTGATTTTCCGGTGCAGGCTTGAGAGTCAACGTGACTTCTTCGCCCGTGTGTAGCGATTTCCCCGTAATGGAAGCTTCTCGCAGAAGGGTGCGTTGTTTCATAAGTTTCCTAAATCCTCAATTTGTCTCGTGGGTAGAGGAAATAAAGTTTGCCGTTCTGGTCAATGGTCAAAGTCCGGATGTGAAGGAAAGTTCCTTATGTGGGAATTCCAATACCCAGTTCGACACTTCTGTCCCCGTCACGTTCATCCTTTGCTTCAATTGTGAGTTGCGAAAATCCGGGTTTCTGATGCACTCCTTCTTGATGAAAGAATCCGCTCCCCTTCCCCGCAGGCAATTCCTCGTCGCTGGCACCACAACCGTGGCCACGGCACAAAGCAATTTTGCAAAAGGGGAAACCGCCGCCCCCATCATCGACATCCATCAGCACACCGGGTATTTGTTCCGATCCAACAAGCAGTTAAGGAAGCACCAGCAGAGATTGGGAGCCACCAAAACCATCCTGTTGCCAGCTGGAAGCGTTGCCAATCGTGCCTCGACCCACAACGGCAGCTCCAATGGTCTCGCCGCACATGCTTTGGGAAATGAAACCTCCATGCAACTGGCCAAAGCATTCCCCAATGAGTTCTGCTTTGGCGTCAATGAAGTCCCGGATGACCCCAATGTGCAGAAAACCCTCGAAAAGTACCTCAAGGCTGGCGCCGTTGTGATTGGAGAACAAAAGTTCAAAGTCCAATGCGACTCCCCGCACATCTGGAAAATCGCCGAAGTCGCCAAAGAGTATGACGTGCCCGTTCTCATGCATTTCGAACACAATCGCTACAACCTCGGCATCGAAAATTTTTATAAAACCCTAGAAAAATTCCCGGAAGTGAACTTCATCGGGCATGCCCAGACCTGGTGGGGCAACATCGATCTCTGCCACACCCAGGAAGTCATGTACCCGAGGTCCAAAGTCGTAGCCGGAGGCATTACAGACCAATTGCTGAAGAATTATCCCAATATTTATGGAGACCTCTCCGCAGGCTCCGGCCTGAACTCCATGCGTCGGGATGAAGAACATGCACAGGAATTCCTGGAACGCCATCAGGACAAATTGCTCTACGGCAGCGACTGCTGGGATTCCGCAGGACAAAGCAAAGGATGCCTCGGCACCACCAGCCAGGACACCATTCGCCGACTTTCCAAAACCCAACAAATTGAACGCAAACTCCTCCACGACAACGCCAAAAAACTCTTCAAATTGTAACCTCACCCCCACATCTGCCATGCCTCCGAAAAAAACCTACTCCCTCTTGCTCCTCTTTCTTTCTTCGGCATTCTCATTCCCAATCCTGCAAGCTGCTGAAACAGCCGCACAACCTCTTCTGGTTCATACACAAAGGTTGGAAGAAGCCCTCAATTTCCTCGGTGAACCTTTGCCCAAATCTGTAAAGCAAGACCTCGCCAAGGCCCGAAAAACCCAAGACAACCAGCAAGCGGTCGACCTGGTTACCGAAGCCCTGGACCCATTATGCCTCGCCGTTGTCACCATCAACCCTGAATCACGGGTAAAGGTCAGTGCCGGGTCAGTGAAACCGGAACTGGCGGAACAAGGCTGGCGGAACTTTCTGGTCAAGGTCGTCAATGAAGCAGGAGTCACTGCACCTCTGAAAGTATCCAGCCACAACGCACTCCCCATGAGCTTCGGAGGCTGGGGAGGTGCCCACAGAAAACACCCCAAAGGCGGCATTCCCAACTTGCAACGGGACCGCTGGATGGGCCTGCAAACCTATGACAAACGCCCCCTGAACCCCACACTCTCCGGATTGACCCTCGAATATCGCATCGTCCAGGTCTACTCCAGAGATGCCGGGAAACGGGCTGCCACACTCTATTTTGATGTCGGCCAGGGAACCCAGGACCTCGGCTTCCGGAGTGAACTACTGGTCACCTTTGATGCCAAAGCCTCCACCCCCATCACCCTGAAAATCCTCGACGAAAACCAACAACCCACCGTGGCCGAATTTCTGGTTCGGGATGCCCAAGGCCGCGTCTATCCATCTCAAGCCAAGCGAACACCTCCCGACTTTCATTTTCATCCACAAGTCTATCGGGCCGACGGTGAAAAACTCGTCCTGCCTCCCGGAATGTACGATGTCGAAGTCGCCCGAGGTCCCGAATATTTCCGGCAAAAGCTGAAGCTGAAAGTCGGCACCCAACCCATCACCAAAACCTTCCGGCTCAAACGCTGGATTGACCCCTCCCTCTTTGGCTGGTGGTCCGGAGATCATCATATCCACGCCGCCGGATGTGCCCACTTCACCAACCCCTCCGAAGGCGTCCTCGCCACCGACATGATCAAGCACTGCTTGGGTGAAGACCTGAAAATCGGGGCCAACCTCACCTGGGGACCAGGATTCGATTACCAGAAACAATTCTTCACCGGGGAAGTCGACAAAGTCTCCCGATATCCCTACCTGCTCCGGTACGATGTCGAAGTTTCCGGCTTTGGCTCCCATCGCTCCGGTCACCTTTGCCTCCTTCGCCTCAAAAAACAAATCCACCCTGGAGGAGATTCAAAAAATCACTGGCCCACCCTGTGCCTCAACACCCTGAAATGGGCTCAGAAACAAGGTGCCGTCTGCGGCCCTGCACACTCCGGCTGGGGCCTGAAAGTTGCTGGCGACAAGCTCCCGACCTACGAGATCCCACCCTATGATGGTATCGGAGCCAATGAATTTATCGTAGATGTGACACACGAAGTCCCTGGCCCCGATGGGAAACCCGTTCCCGCCGTAGACTTCCTCTCCATGGTCGACACCCCCTCCATCTGGGAACTCAACATCTGGTACCACGTCCTCAACGCCGGATTCCGCACCCGAATCAGCGGCGAAACAGACTTCCCCTGCATTTATGGTGAACGAGTCGGCCTTGGTCGAGCCTACGTCAAACTGGACGGCAAACTCAACTACGATCAATGGTGCGAAGGCATCGTCCAAGGTGCCGCCTATGTTTCCGATGGTCGCAGCCACATCATCGACTTCCAGGCCAACAACTCCAAAATGGGCGAAGACCAAAGCGAAGTGCACATCGCCTCCCCAGGCAAAGTCCAGGTCTCCGCCAAAGTGGCCGCCATGCTCAATGATACTGCCGACCAAGCCCTGATGAACAAACCCCTCGATCAGAAACCTTACTGGCACATCGAAAGAGCCCGTACCCACAAAGACAGCCGCAAGGTCAAAGTGGAACTCATTCGCAACGGATACCCCGTAGCCACTCAACTCCTCACAGCTGACGGCAAACTCCAGGACATTTCATTCGATGTCGACATGCAGCAAAGCTCCTGGCTTGCCATCCGTATCTTCCCCTCCTCACACACCAACCCCATCTTTGTACACGTCGACAAAAAGCCCATCCGAGCCTCCAAACGTAGCATACAATGGTGCATCGACAGCGTCGAAAAATGCTGGTCACAAAAGAAAAAGTTCATCGCCGCAGCCGAAATGAAAGACGCCATCGCCGCCTACAATCACGCTCGGAAAACTTACCGACAGCTTCTTTCCGAAGCCATGGAGAATTAAACAATCTCTCACCTGTGTGCCTCTTTGAGAGAACCATTTTAGGATTGCAGGTCATCGAAAGTGCATTTCCCTCGTCGGTTTTTCTATTAATTCACCCAGTTTTTCCTCATGGCATCACCTACTGAAATTCGTAAGGGTCGCGTTATCGACTACCAAAACGCTCCCCACCTGGTTCTTGAAATGCTCCACCGGACGCAAGGGCGTCAGGCGGGATTCGTGCAGACCACTCTGCGGAACCTCAATACCGGCTCCACCACCACGACCAAATTCCGCTCTACGGACAACGTCGAGTTCATGCACACCGAGACCAACAAACTGGAGTTCAGTTACGTGGATCAGGACGGCTATCACTTCATGGACCCTGAAACCTACGAGGACACAATCCTACCAACTGATCTCATGGTAGATTCCAAAGACTTTCTCGTTGAGAATGCAAAATACGACATCCTCTTTGTGGACGGAAATGCGATCCAACTCATACTCCCCAACTCTATTGAGATGGAAGTAACAGACGCTCCTGAAGGCCTTAAAGGCGACTCCGTCAGCAACGTGCAAAAGTCAGTCACGCTAGAAACAGGCCTAGTCGTTCACGCCCCCCTCTTCATCAAAAAAGGAGAACGCATCAAAATCAACACCGAGACCAAAGAGTACCAAGGCCGAGCATAACTCCTGAGATGTAGCGGCATTTGCAAAAAATTCCAACTACCCAAAATACTCCGGAGCATTCCCCGGAATCCATTTGATATTACACCCGAGGCTGGGTTTCTGATCCGCCTCGGGTA
>CAYSOI010000253.1:0-3061 GCA_964432425.1 uncultured Opitutales bacterium
CGGGGTGCTTGGGGTCGCCGAAGATGATGACTTCGTAGCCTTGCCGGGCGTGGTTTTTGATTTTTCCGGCGATGATGCCGACGTCGGGGCAGGTGGCGTCGTGAAAGGGGAGTCCTAGGGATTTGAGGTATTGACGGCGTTCCGGGGAGATGCCGTGGGCACGGACGACGATGACGGAATCGTCGTCTTCTTTTTCTTCTACCTGAATGTTGGATTGGCTTTGGTAGTCCCCGACTTCTTGGACGCCTTCGGCTTCCATGCGTTCCATCATCTGGCGGTTGTGGATGAGGGGGCCGTCCGTGTAGACGGTGCGGTGTTCTTCGCCTTCCGCGGCGAGGTCTCGGGCGATGTCGATGGCGCGTTCGACGCCCCAGCAGAAGCCTGCGCTTTGTGCTCGGATGACTTTCATGGTGGTGGGATGGTGTTACGCCCCTTCAGGGCTGGTAAATTTACGGTGTTTTGACCCAGGGTTTGCACCCTGGGCTGTCGTGTTACGCCCCGTTGGGGCTTGGAATGAAGTTGTTTTATTTATGAAGCTTCTGGTTCTTTGAGTGGCTCGAGTTTTTCGAGGATTTGTGGAGGAATGGGGATGGCGGTGAGTTTTCCAGAGGGAGGAGCAAAGGTGACGCAGACGGTGGTCATTCGGCCTTTGGCCACTCGAACTTGTTCACCATTCTCTTCTTTTGTGAATTCGAAGCGGTAGGTTACTGTTTTGGGGGTGATGGTTTCTATGAAGATGTGGATGGTGGTAATTTCTTCAAACTTTAATGGTCGTTTGAAGGTGCAGGAGGTGTCGAGGCGGGGCCAGCCGACGTCCTGGCCGTCGATTTTCATGTGGATGGAGAGGCCGAGGGAGCGGAAGAATTCGTGTTCGGCGTTTTCCATCCAACGATAGAAATTTGAAAAGTGGACGATGCCGGCCATGTCCGTTTCGGAGAATTCGACTTGGCGGGTTGTGGTGAAAGCGGGCATGGGGAGTGGGGAGTGGAGAGTAGAGAGTGGGGAGTAGAGAGTGGGGAGTGGGGAGGGGTTAGGGGGTGGCAGTTTGGAGGATTTGTTGGGCGTGGTTTTGGATGCTGTATTGTTCTTGGATGATTTGGTGGGCTTGGAGGCCGGTTTGGTGAGATTTTTGTGGGTTGTTGAGCCAGGGTTCTAGGGCTTCGGCGAGGGCTTCGGGGGTGTTGGGTTGGTAGGTGGCTCCGCCTTGGGTTTGTTCGATGATTTCGGGGAAGGCTCCGTGATGGGGTTGGACAATGGGGACGCAGGTGGCGAGGGCTTCGATGGTGTAGAGGCCAAAGGCTTCGGGGTAGCGGGTGGGGACGGAGAGGACGGTGAGGTCCTGAAGGTGGGCGATTTTTTCTTCCCTGGAAAGGTTTTGTCGGAAGGAGTAGTGGTTGTGGAGTTTGGCGAGGTGGAGTTTGTGAATTTGTTGGTCGATGAATTTTTGGTCGTCGGGGAGGGTGGTGCCTGCGATGCGGAGTTGGGTTTCGGGGGGGATGCGGTGGTGGGTGTGGAGATTGATGAAGGCTTCGACGAGGATGTCCATGCCTTTGAGGTAGGAGAGACGGGCGAGGAAGCCGACGGTGGGTGTTTGGGGCGGAGCGTTTCTGGGGGTAAAGCCTTCGAGGTTGATGCCGTTGGGGATGCAGACGATTTGTTCGTCGGGAAGTTGCATTTGAGGAGCCATCAACTCGGCGAAGGCGTGGCTGGGAGTGATGAATTTCTCAATGCTGCGGGCGGCTTGGCGCATGAGTTCCCAGACTTGGGTTTTCCAGGGTTCGATGAGGGAGTCGAGGAAGGTGTCTTCGCCTTGGAGGGAGCAGTAGATGGGGATGTCGGCCCGGGCTTTGATGGCGGGTGCGAGGCCGACTTGCATGGCGGTGGAGAGGAAGATGGCGTCGGGCTTTTCTTTGTCGATGATCCAGTCGACGAGGTGTTTGAATTCTTTGGCGAGGGGACCTTCCTGACCTTGGAATGTGGAGAGGGCCATTTGGCTGACTTCTTTGCCGGCAGTCATGCTGCCTTTCTGGGCTTTGGAGACTTTGCCGAGGAGGGGTTGGCTATCGAGGACTTTGTCGAGCCATTTGGGGACGTGGCGGAAGAAGGAGTATTTGAGCTGGAGGTAGGCGTTGATGCCGCCGAAGAAGATGGGTTGGTCTTTGTCGGCGGGGGATTCGTCGAGGACATGGGGCAGGTACATGGGGAGCATGACGGCGTCATGTCCTTGTGCCCGGAGTTCGTTGACCAGGGCGTTGTCTTTCATGCAGACGCCGCAGTGGTAACTTCCGGTTCCTGGACTAACGAAGAGGAGTTTCATGTGGTGAAGATCGGACGGATTGGTTGGATCGGCCAGATCTGAGGGATCAAGCGGTCTTGACCTTGCCATACGGTACGGGTTCGGGAAGGTCGGCAAGTTCAGACATGACTTCAAATAGTCTGGAAAAGTCTTTGTTGGCCACATTTCCAATCAGGCAGTCGGTGAGGTCACTGCGAATGGTCATGTCTTTACGGATGAGTTTGCCAAAGCTGAAGTTGTCGTCGTAAAAGGCGTAGACGATTTTCCGCATGATTTCGAGGGCTTCGCGGCACTGTTGGCCATATTGCTCAAATTGTGAGGCGGTGAAGGGTTCGTTTCTCGAGAAGATGTCGTGGACGGTGTCGGCGGCCATTTCTCCGCCTTTGAGGGCGAGGTAAACTCCGGTGGAGAAGACGGGATCGAGGAAGCTGAAGGCGTCTCCGACGAGGGCGAGGCCGTCACAGGCGCAGTATTCGGAACGGTAGGAGAATTCACCTGTGGTCCAGTATTGTCCGACTTGTTTGCCGACGGAGAGGTGGTCTTCGATCCAGGCGTTGTTTTTGGTTTCGGCGGCGAAGATGGTGGCGGGGTCGCGGCTTTCGCGGTAGATGTAATCTTTCTCTGCGACGATGCCTACGCTGACGCGGTCATCCTGCATGGGAATGTACCAGAACCATCCTTTGTCGGGAAGGTAGGCGACGGTGGTGGAGCCTTCATCAGCACCTGGGTCGCGTTTGGCACCTTCGTAATAGGTCCAGATGGCGA
>CAYSOI010000253.1:3161-6638 GCA_964432425.1 uncultured Opitutales bacterium
AGGACTTGCCAGGTTGTGGAGGAGGGGTGGTCCTGGTGTTGAAAGAAATAGAAGGGTTGGGAGAGGGAGCCGTTTTGGCGGACGAATTGTACGCTGTATTTTTTTGGGCTGGCAGACTCCATGATTTTGTCCACGACGCCGAGTCGTTCGAGTGGGTAGTAGCAATAGGGCATGAGGGATTCCCCGATGTGGTAGCGGGGAAATTTTTCTTTTTCGAGTACGACGACATCGTGGCCGTACTCGGCAAGAATTGCGGCTGCGGTGGAACCAGCAGGTCCACCTCCTATAATGACTACGTCAGGCATCGGGGAGTATCTCAACTATGTTGGCTATGGTTTCTCCATCGGCTGTGCAAAGGAGGTTTGCCCGACCATGGAGTTTCACTGTTCCGGAAAGTTCGAGTTGTTGTTGAATGTGTTCGTCGGATTGAACGCTAAAATAAGTTTGGGGCTGGCTGACGAATGGGAAGTCGTTATCGACGAGGATGCCTCCGAGAGGTTTTTGTCCTTCTATGATTTGTTGGCGGAGGTCTTCCGGGAAGACTTCGAGGTGAATTTCGATGGCCCCGTATTCGACGGGTTTACCGGTGTTTTCATCAATGAGGAGAACTTCTCTAAAATAACTGTTGGGTTCTTGTGCAATGTAGAGGGTTTTGAGGGTGATGCTGGTACGGTGGTATCTTTCCAGGCGTGTGGTCATGTCCCGGCTGTGTACCAGAAGGTGCCTTTGGGGTTGCGGCAGGTCATCGCCCTCTTCTTCCTGGAATTCAAGTGGGGGGAGTTGTTCTTGTTCATAAAACCGTATCAGCGGTGCGTAGGGTGAAGATTTGAGCTCTTCTGAGGACATGGGAGAGGTCGTTAGGGTTGTACGAAGGGAGAATGCAGTTGGATCAACTTTTCTCAGTTTTTGTTTCGGCGGAGGGAGTATTTCCGAGTTTGTCGCCGATTAACTGTTGGAGCACTTCGTGAAGTTTTGAGGGAATGATGGGCTTGGCGAGGAGTTTATCAAAGGGCATTTCATTCAGGGCTTCCCGGATGTCCATGTATCCAGTGAGGATGACGATGGGAATTCGGGGAGATACGGTGCGGATGGCATGGGCAAAATCGACACCGCTCATGATTGGCATTTTGAGGTCGCTCAGGATGGCACTGTACTTGGAGGGGTTGTTGCGAAAGGTGACCAAGGCATCTTGTGGGGATTCGAAGGCATCCACTTCAATATCCATGGATTCCAACATTCTTGAGATGGCCAAAAGGACGTGTTCATGGTCATCGAGGAGGAGAATGGTGGCTCGGTCTTCAGGGGGCTCTTTGCTTTCGGTTTTCACACACTTGTTGCGTTCTTGTATTGGATCAAATGTATCGGTAAAAGGTTTCGCCTCTTCTTCGTCGATGGGTAGATAAATGTAGAAGGATGTGCCTTTGCCTACTTCCGAGCAGGCATCAATAAAGCCAAGATGCTTATCAATAATTCCCCTGACAACGGCGAGTCCCATGCCTGCCCGGTTGATTTGGTCCGTGGATTGAAATGGATGGAAAATGGAGGGGAGGAAGTCGTCGTGGATTCCCGGTCCATTGTCAGTGATTTCGAGGAAGATTGCCGGGCCGGTGTAATCTTCTTTTTGAGGATTGGGAAAGGAGGCATTTTCACGGAAGTAAGCCCGGATCATGATTTCCGAGCCTTTGGATTCCATGGCTTCGAGGGCGTTGGAACCAATGTTGAGCAACATGAGGTGAATGTGCTCGGAATCTCCTTTTAACTTTGGCAGAGGGCCCCGTATGTCATGGTTGATGGAAATGTTCTTGGGTGCTTTGGCTTTGAGGATACGGATGGCTCTCCATAGGGCTTGTTCAACGTCGACTTCCTGGAGGGCATGGCTTCCCTGGCGTGTACTCAGGAGCATGTTTTGAACAAGATTGGCCGCCCGCTCAGCGCCGGCTTTGATTTCTTCGAGTAGAGGGACGACGTCTTCCGGGAGGTCGGTCCGTTCGCAAAGCAGCTCCGAAAGCCCGAAGACGGGAGTGAGCATGTTGTTAAACTGGTGTGCCAAGCCACCGGCGGTGGTGATGGTGGCTTCAAATTGCTGGGCCTGGTAGAGGGCTTCTTCGAGGAATTCCTGACGTTCTTCGAGGAGCTGGTTTCGCGTTCTGTCCCTTGCCAGAATGAAGAGGCGTTGTTGCCCGGACTCCTGATCTTCCAGGGGCCATGCCGTCAGGCGAACTCTTCGGTAGGTATGTCCGCGATGGAGGATTTTGGTCTCCAGGGATTTGGATTTAGCAGTGGAGAGGAACTCCATCAACCATCGGGTTTGGAGACTGGGGTCTTTGGGGAGATACGAGTGAAATGGGGTATTGAGGATTTGATCGGACGTGGCACCGAGGATGGCTTCACCCAATGTATTGGAGTAGACAATGTTGCCCAGGTGGTCGAGTACGTAGAGGGCGTTGCCGATGAGTTGGAGAGCATGGCTGAATTCGGAGAGTAGGCCAAAGGGGAACATACTGCTGCGGGTATGTCCGAGGGTCGATGGGTTGGGTTTTCGAATGGATGGGGGGACGGGTTGTTCGAGGACTCCGAATACGGCAAGAGACAGCGGGGTCATGTCTTCGGTCAGGAGGATGGCCTGGTCGACCATCTTTTCAAGAATGGCTTCTTTGATAGGGTGTTGTCCCGGCTGTCGGGTGTGGAGAATATTGGAGATGCCGGGATGTTCCTGCCGGAGTTTAGTGAGGAATTCGATGGCTTCTTCTTCCTCTCCACGGGAGGTAACAATCACGATGTTCGGCTTTGCGTCCTTGATTGCCAGCAGGCATTCTTCCGGGGTTGAAAATACTTGAATAACCCTGGATTTACTTTCCAGGGCTTCGTACGTGTAGGAATCTCCCGGTTGGGGGTCGATGCAGTAGATCGAATTCTTTGGAGAATCTGACATGAGAAACTTCTGGGTTCAGCAGAGCAAATGTCGCGGCGGTTTCGGGGGAAGATGAAGGGTATTTAAAAAATCAAGCGGTCCGTTATCGCAAGCAACTAATGCAGAGTGGGGTTTGGGAATCAGGTGTATCTGGAGGTAACATGCTGCGGGAGAAAGAAGGCATGCAGCAGGGCATCGACTTGCAATAGGCCATCACGGGTGAGGCGGATTTCATCGTTGTCTCTTTCCAGGAAGTTGCGTTCCTGAAGGTCTTTGAATTGAGAGTTGAAGCGGGTGTTGAGGTCTTCGTTGAATTTGTTCTGAAAGTAGGATGGGCGGACCTGGCCGATCTTCATCTGGAGAATGAACTCCCGGAGGAAGCGTTCTTCATCGGTTGTCATGAGGGCACGATTGAAAGGGAGTTTGCCAGATTCTACTATTTCGATGTATTGCTCAATGTGGGCGAGGTTCTGGTAATGAATGCCGCCGAGGTGCCCAAAGGAGGCGACTCCTGTGGAGAGCAAGTCGGCTCCACTCCAGAGTTGGTCACGGTAGACAAACTTGGT
>CAYSOI010000254.1:0-6623 GCA_964432425.1 uncultured Opitutales bacterium
ATCGTGTCCGTAGGGCAGCTTGCTAAGGTGGTGGCACCTGCAACCCAAATCCATCGCATCATTCCTATGCCTCCAAATGAGATCGGTGTGGGGCCGATTCCCATCTTTCCTTCTTCGCCGGTAGTGGAGGCACTTCTTTCGCAGATTGGCACGATGGTTCCGGTCGAGGAGGAGCAGCATTTTTCTACTTTCTCCGCAGGAAGTGCGGTCATGGCGACTTTCTTTGAACTGGTGGCAACCCATGCCGAATGGTTGCAGGAAAAGGGAGTTCCAGAGGAAGCTGCCACTCGATATTCAACCGCCGTATTTCATTCCCTGGCCACCCAAATTCAGGATCTTGACCCAGAGCAGCTTCAGAAGGTGAGTGAAGAATGCCTGACCGCCGGTGGACTGAATGAGCAACTTCTTAGAGAGACTCGGCAGGCAGAATGGTATGAGGAGTTGCAAGTTGGGCTGGAGCAGATTTTGGAACGGGTATCGGTGTGAGCGGGGAACTCCTGTAGAGTTGCCTTTGTTGATTCAGAAACAGCATCGACAGTCAGGAAACATTTGCCACGTTTCTTATCATGAAATGGATCGTTCCTTTGATGGCTTCAACATGGATGTTGGGGATTTCTGTACTTGAGGCTGATGGTTTGCGTTTTGCGAAGGTCTTTACTGACCATGCGGTCCTCCAGCGGGACATGCCGGTTCCGGTATGGGGTTGGGGCGAACCCGGAGGGAAGGTGGAAGTTAAGTTTGCCGGGCAGACCCAAGTAGCGACGGCGGATGAATTGGGAAAGTGGCTCGTCCGGTTGGATCCGATGTGTGCGAGTTTAGAGTCGCGAAACTTGACGGTATCTTCAGGGGGAACTGTTGTGGAATTGTCGGATATCCTCGTCGGGGAAGTGTGGTTGGCAGGCGGGCAGTCGAACATGGGGTTCACTATTCCTAAATCAACCCATGTAGACGAGGCAAGGGAGGTGATTCCGAACCCGTACCTGCGTCGTTTTAAGGTTGGCTCCTACATTGCTGACGAACCGGTTGCTGATATCGGGGCCGAAGGGGTGTTTCAGGATCGGCGTTGGCGGATGGGTGACAGTGGACAATGGCGGCAGGTCGACAATGAGAGGTTTGGGCTCAACTGGGTCAGTGCAATCGGGGCGTGGTTTGCTCATGAAGTACGCATTTCGCAGGATGTTCCCGTTGGGTTGATTGAATCCCATTTCGGTGGCTCGAAACTGTATTGCTGGATGCCTCGGGAGTCTCTCGAAAACAGTGGGGAATTCACTCGTGACATTATCGAGCCCTACCGAATCCAGAAGGCGAAGTGGGAGGAGAAGTACACTGCTTGGGAGGCCGACCCGAACCGGGACCCCAACAGACCTCCGACCGAACCTTGGCGTCTGTCCTGTCTTTACAATGGAATGATTGCTCCGATGACGCCTTTTGCAATGCGGGGCGTGATCTGGTATCAGGGGGAATCCAACCAGGGCCGTGCAGAGGCTTATCGCCGCCAACTTCCTACCATGGTGACGGAATGGCGTAAGGCTTTCGGGCGGGAGGATTTGGCATTTTTGGCCGTGCAATTGCCGGCATTCGGGAAAGTACGGGAATGGCCACGGAGCCCGTTTTCGGAAATGCGGGAGTCGATCTCGTTTTTGGAGAGAACCCTGCCGCATACTGCGTCGGTGGTATCGACTGACTGTGGCTTGCCCGATGAAATCCATCCGCCCTTGAAGAAGCCGATTGGCCAAAGGTTGGCACTTGCCGCGAGGGCAAAGGTGTATGGCGAAAAGGATCTTGTCTGGAGTGGGCCGACTTTTCGCAATGCTGAATTTCGAGCAAACGGTGCCATAGTACACTTCAATCACCTGGGATCTGGACTTGTTGCTAAAGATGGTCCGCTGGTTGGGTTCGCCCTCGCGGGCCTGGACCAAAAGTTCCATTCAGCAACGGGGAAGATCGTCGGTGATACAGTGGAATTGCAATGTGATGCGGTAAAGGAACCGGTCGCTGTGCGTTATGCCTGGCAGGATTCCCCTATTGCCAATTTATGGAATGCTGACGGCCTGCCTTCAGGCACTTTCCGCAGTGATATCTGGAAGCTGCAAACCCAAGCTATAATCACCACGCCCTTGGTCTTGAAGGAGGGAGGCACTCCTGAAAACCCAGCGATCTTTGACGGGCAGGGGATGGTCATCGATCTGGGAATTGATGTGACTCAACATGGCTGGACCAGAAAAGGTGACCTCTGGACATCCCAACCAGACCTGCTTTCCAAACTTGGTCAGAAACCCAGAATCGCTGGACAAACCGCCGGACTCTTTGTTGATGGAATTCCCATCACCATCCCAAGGGATCTTGAAGCGGAAAAACTCCATTCCGACCGCAAGTCTCGTTGTTACTTCCCACCGGACGAGTTAGAGCCCGGCCAAATGGGATATAAAGATGACGGCTCACTTTATTTCCGCTGGCCCAGGGGAGTTCCGTCGAACAAGCCCGTCATCCTTCCCCCCAAGGCGGGTGCCAACTGTGTCTCTATAGCCTGCTCCCACATCATTGTTCGCAACATCACTGCAAAGTATGCAGGCAACGACGGCTTCAACATCCACGGCGATCGGCGTGGAATCCGCTTGGAGAATGTTCGTGCCCTCTCCAATGCAGACGAAGGTATTAGTGCCCATGAAACCACGGAGATGATCGTGGTTGGAGCGGAAGTGGCCTTCAATGGTTCGGCAGCAGGAGGAGTTGCGGATGTGAATGACTCCGTGACTTCCTACGAAGATTGTATTGTCCATGATAACGCCGGAGCAGCCTTCTACTTCAGCGGGAAGTCCCACCAGGTATCCAATACAATGATCTTTAACCAGAAGAAGGATTTTTCAGTGCAAAAGGGAGTCGAATTCTTGGACAGGGGAAATCGAATCGATTGATTACAGTAGCTCTTTAACCACCGAGCCCTCAGGAAGCATCTTCATCCTGCGGCCTTTGGCGACAACCTGGGCATTGGGGTCCAGGCCAAGTACATGGTATACGGTGGCGGCAAAGTCTGGGATAGAGACGGGGCGGTCAGCGGGAACTGCTCCATGCTTGTCGCTAGCTCCGATGGTACGTCCTGTTTGGATACCTCCGCCACCCATTGTGAGGGTGAAGCAACTGGCCCAGTGGTCACGGCCAGGACCTTTTTTGTCCTTGTTGATCTTTGGAGTGCGGCCGAATTCTCCGGCTGTAATGACGAGAGTGGTATCAAGCATTCCACGGTCATCCAAATCATTGAGAAGAGCGGAATAACTGTTGTCGTAGATGGGGAGTTGGGTTTCGAGATGGGGAAAAATGCCCCAGTGGTGATCCCATGCATAAATGCCCGTGTCGACATAGCCCTGAATGGTCACAAAACGTACACCTGCCTCAACCAGACGTCGGGCAAGGAGCATGCCTTGTCCCACACGATTGCGTCCATAAGCATCTCTGAGTTTTGCTGGTTCACCTGATAAATCGAAGGCCTTCTTTGCCTTTTGTGAGGTGGACAGGCTGAGAGCTTGCTCAGTGAAGGTATCGTGTACTTTTGCAAACTCGAGTTGTCTCTCACTGTAGGATTGGTATTGATCCAATGATTTGAGGAGTTTGCTGCGGCCAGAACGTCGGGTAACATCCAGGCCTTCTGCCATTTCAAAGTGCTCTACAGAGAAGTCGGGGGAATTGGGATCATCCTTTATCAGGAAAGGGTCATAGGCTTTTCCCAGGTAACCACCAAATCCAGGGGCACTATGAGCTCGGTGCTTCATGTCCCCCAAATGGACAAAAGGTGGAATCGCTGCCTGCTGCTTTTGTTGATGGCTAAGAACGGCTCCATAACCCGGAGCTTGCATATTCTTATCCAGAGGGCTTCCGCACATGATATCCACATCACCTTCTCCATGCCTGGAGGTAAAGGAATGCATCGAGCGGATCATGGAAAACTTGTCCGCACACTGGCAAAGCTTGGGTAGCTTCTCACTCAGGTGCAGTCCGGGTATGTTCGTTTTTGAAGGCTTGTAGATACCTCGGATTTCCTCCGGGGCATTCGGCTTCATGTCGTACATGTCGAGATGGCTGGCTCCACCCTGCAGGAACATGAAGATTACATTGATCTGTTTATTCCCCTTCCCAGAAGCTTCATTCGCTAAGACTTCAGGTAAGGATAACCCCAATGGCGAAACTGCCCCAATGGTCACTCCGCCTGCCTTAAAGAATTGCTTCCGGTTCATGCGATCCAACCCTAGGCATGTTCCTGAAGGGCTCAAGTTATTATTTCACGAAGAACTTAGCGGATCAGCATGGGTGCTCCAGGGCCGAGTGGAAGACCCAGTACCATCCATAGAATCACAAGAGCGACTCCGGTGACCAGCATCCATATCGAATAGGGAATCATGATGGCGGTGAGGGATCCGATTCCAAAATCCTTTTGCCAACGCTGGGCAAAGATCAGGATGAGCGGGAAGTAGACCATGAGGGGGGTGATGATGTTGGTGGCTCCATCACCGACTCGATAAGCCGCCGTCGCACCTTCTGGGCTGATTCCCAACAACATGAGCATGGGTACTAAAACAGGGGCCATGAGAGCCCACTTTGCACTGGCCGAACCCACGAACAGGTTCAGCAATGCCGCAAATAGAACAATCAGTCCCAACGCAATCGGTAGCGGCAGTCCGCTGGATTTAATGGCACTGGCGCCGTGAACCGCAGTGATCAGCCCCAGATTGGACCAGTTGAACATCGCCACGAAATGGGCGGCCACAAAGGCCAGGACCAGGTAGTAGCCCATGTCCTTCATCGCTTCCGTCATCATGGAAACCAAATCATCACCGGTCTTAATCGTTCCAGCCGCAGATCCATAGGCCCAACCCGCCGCAAGGAAGAGAATCATGAAGCCCCCGACGAGGGATTTGAAAAATGGGGTAGCTGTGACATACCAGGCTTGCTCCTCCGTACCCGGACCATCATTGAGTAGGGGAGTGCCAGGGCCAAAGGTCATCAATACCCAGAGCAAGCACACTCCCAGAATGGCAATGCCCGCTCGGCGTAATCCTCTCTTCTCTGCCTCGGTCAAGGGTTTGCTTTCGTCGCCGAAGGTGCCTCTGTGCTCCTCTCCGGGAAGCCATTTGCCGAGCCGTGGTTCGACAACCTTGTCCGTGACATAACAGATCACTGGCAAGTAGATCACCAGCAAGGCGGCAATGAAGAACCAGTTTCCAGTGATGTTCATGGTCCAACCTGAATTGAGATGCGAAGCCTCCACCGCCGCCTCCGTGACGCCAAACAACAAGGCATCCAGGTGTCCCGGAGCAAAGTTGGCTGAGAATCCTCCGGAAACACCTGCAAATGCTGCGGCAATCCCCGCCAGCGGATGTCTTCCCGCTGCGGCAAAAAGGATGGCAGCCAGTGGGATGATCACAACATAGCCGGAGTCCGCGGCATGATTGGAGAGCATGGCCACCATGGCCACGATTGGGGTCAATAAACTCTTGGGTGCATCGCCCAATACAGACTTGATACCGCTGGCGAACAGTCCTGACCGTTCAGCGACCCCAGCCCCTAACATCACTACCAATACATAACCCAGCGGGTGAAAGTGCGTAAAGGTCTTGGGCATCTCCGTCCAAAACCTCTGGATATTCTCTGCCGTGAGAAGACTCTTTGCGGTAAGGATTAATGGACCTGCTCCACCTTCGGCCAGTTTGGTGGGGTGTGCAGCAGAGACTCCTGCCAACGCACAAACCAATGAGATTACCACCAGGATTCCAATCAAAATGACAAAGATGAAAACGGGGTCGGGGAGCCGGTTCCCCATGTGCTCGACAAATGCGAGGAACCCTTTCTGGTTTGAAGCGGTTTGAGTCTTTTTCATTGGAGTATCGGCTCATGAATGGAGATCGCATTTCGATAGGCCATCCTAAAAAGTGTCTACTCAGGATTGGGGTTTGCAGGTAATCGGGTGAATGTGACTTGGCAAATATGGAAAAACATCAAGACTGAGTTGATTATGAATGCCGTAGAAATCATTGAGGAAATCAAACGTCTGCCTGACGAAGAACGGGGGAGGGTCATTGAGTTTATTCGTGAGATCCCAAACAATGAAACGATGGAGGCAATGGAAGAAGCCAAAAACCCTGAGAAGCTGGAAGGGTTTGATTCTGCTACGGACATGTTCGAAAAGCTTGGCATTCAATGCTAGAAGAGACACCTGAGGTTCCTTCAATCGGACTCTTCCGGTGTCCCTTCAGGACACAATCTTTTCTATTTCCTAAACCCAGGATTGAAATCCTGGGCTTTGGACTTGCGAACCTTCAGCTCGCTACTTTCACAACGCGATTCTCTTTATCTCAGTATACACCACGGCTTGGAAAGACCGTGCTACGGTTAAAGAACCAGCGAAGTTTTATGTAGGACGGTCCTTCAGGCCGTCGTTTGGGATGCAGGTTCAGTTGTGAGAAACAATTCCCTTGCTAATTTCGGTCCAGGCTCATCAGATGAGTCTTACCCCATGAACTGGTGGATCGCTCCCTTTTGGTCCAACTTCTTGCGGGCCATTTCGAGGTCGAGGTCGCCGTAGTGTTCCATGGGGTTGCCGTGGGCGTTGAGGAGAGTGGTGTACCAGTTTC
>CAYSOI010000255.1:0-6613 GCA_964432425.1 uncultured Opitutales bacterium
CTACCAGCCACCACCCAAGGTTCCATCTTCAACATTTCCGGCAATCAGGCAGTCCCCAACATTGAGCCTAGAATGTTGCAAGCCGAACAACGCCGATCCCTTGACTTGATCTCCAAACTGGATCTTGGGTTTTCTCAGCGTATCGCCGCCAAAGATGCCGTTGTTGCCTCGATTGAGAATGCGGAGATCGCCTTCCAGATGCAGCAAGCCGTGCCCGAATTGACCGACATTTCCAAAGAAAGCAAAGAGACCCGAAAGCTTTACGGAGTGGATGATTCTGATCAGCAAAAGGCGGAGTATGCCAAACAATGCCTGATTGCCCGGAGATTGGTGGAAAGCGGAGTTCGGTTTGTCGAACTTTCCTGCTGCAGCTACGGAATTGGCGGCGGAGGCGGAGGCAACCCCTGGGACCAACACAGCCGTCTCAAAGAAGGCCATTCCCAAATGGCCGCACAAGTCGACGGCCCCATTGCCGCACTTCTCGAAGATCTCAAAGGACGCGGCCTTCTCGACGAAACACTTGTTCTCATGACCGGCGAATTCGGTCGCACACCTTTCGCCCAAGGCTCCAATGGTCGGGACCACAACCCCTACGGCTTCAGCTTATGGATGGCCGGAGGCGGAACTCAAGGAGGAACCACCTACGGTGCTACAGACGAATTCGGCTACCATGCCGTCGAGAATGTTTCCACCGTCTACGACCTCTGGGCCACCGTCCTCCACCAACTCGGCATCAACCACGAGAAACTCACCTTCCGCTGGGGCGGTCGAGACCTACGCCTCACCGATGTCCACGGCCATGTCTGGAAGGAGGTTCTGAAGAGTTAAGTTAGACCCAGTTTTCTATCAATAACCCCTCAACTCTTTCAAACTCACGAACGTTATTGGTCACCAAGGTTACACCCAGTGTACGTGCATGTGCAGCGATCATCGTGTCAAGTGGCCCAATCTTTTTACCTCTCGTCTCTAAACTTAAACGAATTTCGGCATATTCATCACACTCTTCGGCTCCAAATGACATGATCTCAAAGGGAATGAGAGCTTTGCTTAACGCCGCTAGATTCTGTGCAGATTTCCGGCTTTTTCTAAAACCAAATTTCAACTCTGCCAAAGTGATGGAAGAAATGCAGATGTCGCCAGGTTCTTTTTCTTTGATACGCTGGATCAGGCCGATGGAGGATCTGTTAAAAAGATATATCCAGATATTCGTATCCAGCATGTATTTCATCAATCAATCTGTTCTCGAATTTGTTCCTCTCCCTGGTCTCGGGAAAAAGAAAACTCAGGATCAATTTCGCTCAAGCCTTCTTCCATCAGATCCCAAACAGAATCCTTGGGTATCAATAAAACCGCATTGCCCATGTGCTTTACAAACACCGAGCTGCCAGACATCCGAAACTCCTTGGGTAAACGAACCGCCTGGCTCTGGCCATTTTTGAAAATCTTTGCTTCTGCAAGTCCCATAAAGCCAAAAGTATCGACTATCCGTATATACCGTCAAATAAATACTTCACCTCAGCTTTAACCTCGACCCATTTCCTGCGATTCCTAACCATCCGCCACACAATTTAACCAAAACTCAATGTTACCTATGATGAAAAAATGCTCCCTCCGAAAACTCCTCTCGTTTGCAGCCTGTGCTCTTTACATGACCTTTGCGGGCTGTGGTGGTTCTCAAGATGAAAATGCCGAAGGCCCTGGCTCCTCTGGTGAAGGGGAAAGCAAAGGTGTTATCGCCTACTCTCCGCAGACGCTTTCCAATCCATTTTTCGGCATCATCGGTAATAACATTACAGCGGAAGCCAAGAAACATGGATATGAAACCATGATTGTGGACCCGAACCTCGACGTCAAAAAGCAGTCCGACCAGATCGATGATTTCATTTCCAAAGGAGTGACGGCAATGATCATTGTACCCTGTGATCGCATATCTGTAGGTCCAGCCATCCAGGAAGCCAACAAGGCTGGGATTCCGGTTTTCACAGTCGACGCTCAATGTGCCGCCGAAGGTGTCGACATTGTCAGCCATGTAGGTACGGACAACTTCCAGGGCGGAGAACTGGCAGGACAAGCCATGATCGAACTATTGGGAGAAACCGGAGGGGAAGTCCTGGTCCTGGACCTCAAGAAAGCCAACTCCTGTGTCTTGCGGGTAGATGGTTTCAAAAAGGCCATCAATGCTCACAATGAAATCAACCCGGATGCTCAAATCAAAATCGTAGCCGAACTTCCTTGCGAAGGGGAACGTACCGTTGGCTACAATTCGACAGCCGATGCTCTACAGGCACATCCGGAACTGGACGCCATCTTCGCCATCAATGATCCCGCAGCCGAAGGTGCCTACACTGCCGTTTCCGAAAAACAGAAGACTGATTCGATCAAGATCATCGGTTTCGATGGCCAAAAATCTGCGAAAGAGGCCATCAAGAAAGGTCAAATCTACGCAGACCCGATTCAATTTCCTGACAAAATGGGCGTTATGATTGTCCAGAAAATTGTCGACCACTTGGCAGGCAAGGAAGTGGAGAAGACCGTTCTGATTCCGACCGCTCTCTACAAAAAGGAAGACGCCGAAAAAGATCCGGAGCTACAGTAATCACAACGGTTGGAGTATAGGCTTTAGCCGATAATAATAAATATCTTCTGACCTCCGACTTCTGTTCTCTGATCTCTGCTTACATTGTCGCCTAAAGGCTATACTCCAACGCTTAGAGCATCATCACTGATTCCATGTCTGACGCTTCTCCCACACCTCTGCTCAAAATGCAGGGGATTCATAAGCATTTTCCTGGAGTGCATGCCCTCAAAGGTGTGGAGCTTGAATTGTATGCTGGCGAATGTCTGGCCTTGCTGGGAGAAAATGGAGCCGGGAAGAGCACACTGATCAAAATTCTTGGTGGAGCCCATCAACCGGAAGAAGGCACGATCACCCTAGACGGGGAGTCGCTGGAGATACATCGCCCTCAAGATGCTTTGCATGCGGGCATTGCGGTCATCTATCAGGAATTCAACCTCGTGCCGGATTTGTCCGCCAGAGAAAACATTTTTCTGGGTCAGGAACCTTCGGCTCTTGGCATCCTTCCCGCCAAAGAGGAAAACCGCAAAGCACAGAAGATCTTCCAGCAACTCGGAGCGGAGATTGACCCGGAAACACTGTGCCGGGACCTGAATGTCGCGGGCCAGCAACTTGTGGAGATCGCCAAAGCTTTGGCGACCAATGCAAGAATCATTGTCATGGACGAGCCCAGTGCCACCCTTTCTCAAAAGGAAGTGGAAAACTTGTTTAAAGTCATTCGTGAACTCAAGAAGCAAGGAATCGGGATTATCTACATCAGTCATCGGCTCGATGAAATAGATACCATTTGCGAGAGAGCCACGGTCTTGCGGGATGGAACTTACATCGCGACCTCCAAGGTGAAGGACATTCCACGGGATGAACTCATCAAGCAGATGGTCGGTCGAAGCATTGAGCAGGAATTTCCCAAAGAACCTGCGGAGATTGGCCGCACCATCCTGAAAGCAACAAACCTCCACCGCGGAAAGAAAGTTCAGGATGTTTCTCTGGACATCAAAAGTGGGGAAATTCTTGGGCTCACAGGTCTTGTGGGTTCCGGCCGCACGGAAACCGCCCGCATTCTTTTCGGTGCCGATCAACCGGAGTCCGGAGAGATGGAGTTGGAAGGTGAGTCGATCGAATTCAGGACTCCGAGAGATGCGATTTCCTCCGGCATCTGCTTGCTGACAGAAGACCGCAAGTCCCAAGGGTTGATTCTCCCCCAAACCATTCGGGAAAACTTCGGCCTTCCGAATCTTCAAAAATTCTCCAACTTTGGCTGGATCAATCAACAACAGGAAAAGGAGGCCTGTAATGGGCATGCTCAAAACTTGTTGATCAAAATGACCGGAATTGAGCAACTGGCCGCCAATCTTTCCGGGGGCAATCAACAGAAAGTCGTCCTGGCCAAATGGTTGGAACAGGATGCAAAAGTGCTTTTGTTCGATGAACCCACCCGAGGGATTGATGTCGGAGCCAAATACGAAATCTACCAACTCCTCAACAAACTGGCCGCCGAAGGCAAAGCCATCCTCATGATCAGTTCGGAACTTCCCGAAGTTCTGGGCATGAGCGACCGCATTGTGGTCATGCACGAAGGCAAAGTAAAAGGGGAGATCACCGATGTTCCCAATGCCACCCAGGAAGACATCCTCAAACTCGCTGTTTCTTCAGGAGCATCGGACAATGAGACCATCGGACAATGAGACACGGAGACTGGAGAATCATAGCAGTTCACAAGAACTGGATATCACTAAGGTAAGATCATGATGAATTTGAAGAAACTTCTTTCGGATTATGGAACCCTGCTGGTTCTGATTCTCCTTTGCATCGGCTTCAGTTGTGTCACCATTGAAAAGCAATGGCCCACGGATGCACCTGCGGCAAAAGCCTTGGTGAAGAGAGCCGTAGGAGTCCACAAAAGCAACAGCTCGGCGGTCGTGCTGGTAAGAAAAGGTGGGGAAGGAGAAGAGTTTGCCATGCACCTCCAGTCCCAGTTGGAGGAACATGCCGTCACCATAAAGGACAAGGTCGTTGGAGATCCGGTCGATGCGAGGAAGTCACTCGTGGCCTTTGCCGGGAAAGGCACCGCCCTGGACTTCATAGTTGCCGACAAACACATGGCCAATTTCTGCAATGAACAATTGGACTCCATCGCGGTGGAGCATCCTGCCTTGAAAGATACCAAAGTCTATACGCCGCCCTCCCGGACCTGGCCCAATTTTCTCAAGAAAGACAACCTGATCAACATCCTGAAGCAAATCTCTGTTGTGGCCATCATTGCCATCGGAATGACCATGATCATCATCACGACGGGGATTGATCTTTCCGTAGGAAGCCTGTTGGCATTTTCAGGAGTCATTACAGCTCTCACGATCCAGTCCGTTGCCGGAGATGTTCAACCCACCATCGCTCACCTTTGGGTCGGAGCTTTTGCGGGAATTCTGGTATGCGGGCTGATCGGGATGTTCACCGGCTCCCTGGTCACCTACATGCACGTCCCGGCATTCATTGTGACCCTGGGCGTCATGTTCATTTGCCGCGGACTCTCCTTCATCTTTGCCAAATCCTCCCCGATCCCGATTGACAATACCACTTTCAGTTGGCTTGGAAGAGGTGTCAGTTTTGGAGTGCCCAATTCCGTCATCCTGATGCTTATACTTTACGTATTGGCACACCTGATGATGACCCGTACCAGTCCCGGACGCTACATTTACGCCGTAGGAGGAAACCCGGAAGCGGCCCGACTTTCCGGTGTGCCGCTACGTCGAGTCCTGCTCTTTGTTTACACCCTCTGTGGACTACTGGCCGGCCTCGGCGGCGTCATGGAAGCCAGCTTGCACATCACAGGTGACCCGAAGGCCGGAAACTTGGTCGAACTCCAGGTGATCGCGGCCGTAGTTGTCGGAGGAACCAGTTTAGCGGGAGGTTCCGGAAAAATCACCGGCACCCTCATCGGAGCCCTCATCATCGGAGTCATCCGAAACGGCATGAACCTCACTGGTGTCGAAGCCCACATGCAAAGTGTGGTCTACGGAGTCGTCATCCTTATCGCCGTTCTCGTCGATCAACTCAAAGCCAGGATTAAATGAGGACAAGGGGACAATCGGACAATCAGACCATCGGACAATCAGACAATCGGACATTGGGCTGTCTATAATTACTCTCCACTCCCTACTCTCCACTCTCCACTATGAAAACCGGACCTGTCATCTTTGGTGAAGTTCTCTTCGATTGTTTCCCGGACGGAAGGGCAGTCCTCGGGGGGGCTCCCTTCAATGTCTATGTGCATCTGGGTAGAATGGGGCTGAATCCGTTAATGATTACCCGTGTGGGTGATGATGAACGCGGTAAGGTGCTAAAGGCTGCGATGCAGGAAAGATCATTGAGTATCGAAGGCATCCAAACCGACCCGGAAAGGTTTACAGGCGAAGTCCTGGTCACTTTTGCAGAGGGCAATCATCCGCTGTTTGACATACGTCTCGGCCAAGCCTGGGACGCCGTATCCGAAACCGAAGCACTCACTGTGATGGCAGACAAAGAACCGAGCATGCTCTATTGCGGCACCTTGATCCTGCGTTCCGAAGCATCACGAAAAGCCGGTCTTTCCGTCTTGGAGAAAACCCACGCTCCACTCTTCCTTGATGTCAATCTCCGTGATCCCTGGTGGGACAAAGAACTGGCCGAACAACTTCTCCAGAAAGCCACCTGGCTCAAATGCAACGAACAGGAAGCCGAGATTCTCTTTGGAATCCAATCCGAAGAACAAGCCCGACAACGCATACCGGAAATCTGCAAAGACCTGAATCTGCAACTTTTCATCCTGACTCTCTCCGAACGAGGCGCCATGGTCACGGACGGCCAACAAGTCTGGCAAGCCGCCCCTCCACAAAACGACAAACCCTTCCTGGACTCCGTCGGAGCCGGAGACTCCTGTGCCTGCGGCTTCATCGAAGGCATCCACAAAGGCTATGATCCAGAGACCTCCCTCAACAACGCCTTGAAATTGGCTAGCGAAGTCTGCCGAGTGCGGGGTGGAGTGTTTCCATTGGAGTAAAC
>CAYSOI010000256.1:0-6583 GCA_964432425.1 uncultured Opitutales bacterium
TTGATCTTTCTTAAGGAAGCTGCACCTTGCCTGACCGCTTATGAGTCATCCATACAAAGAAGGACAACGTTGGGTCAGTACACCCGAGCCGGAATTAGGCTTGGGTACCATTGTACAGGTTACAGACGACCGGGTACATGTGCTCTATCCTGCCACAGGGGAATTGAGAATGTATTCTCCGGAGGGAGCACCTTTGAGGAGAGTCGCCTTTGAAGTAGGCGATGAGATTCAGGACCATGATGGAACGAAGCTCAGGGTATTGGAGGTGAAGGACGAAGAGGGAGTCCTCACCTACATTGGGAAAGGAAAGGAAATACCCGAAGCCCAGCTCAATGATCACATGCAGACTTCCGGGCCCATGGACAGGCTTCTCGGAGGGCACGTGGATGAAGGCTACCCTTTCGAACTTCGCCATGAACTTCTGGAATATCTCCATGAAATTCGAAAATCTCCCGCCAAAGGCTTTGCCGGAGGTCGAATTGACCTCATCCCTCACCAGTTGCATGTCGCCAAAGAGATTTGTCGCAGAATGGCTCCACGAGTGATGCTTTCGGATGAAGTGGGATTGGGGAAAACCATTGAAGCCTGCCTCATTCTCCACCGTCTGCATCTTTCTGGAAGAGCGGAGCGGGTATTGATTCTGGTCCCGGATTCCCTGGTCCACCAGTGGTTTGTGGAAATGTTCCGCAAGTTCAACCTCTGGATGCACATCTATGATCTGGAACGTTGTGAATCCCTGGAACACTCCGCCCCGGACGACAATCCTTTCCTGGATGAACAATGGATCCTTTGCAGCCTGGACTTTCTCACCTCCCACCCGGATCGTGCACAACAAGCCATGGAGGCCAACTGGGACTTGCTGGTGGTCGATGAGGCTCATCACTTGACCTGTGAAAGCGACGACTTGAATCCTGCCTACGGAATTGTGGAAACCCTGTCCCGCAAAACCGAGGGGCTGCTACTCCTGACCGCGACCCCGGAGCAACTTGGAGCCGAAAGCCATCTGGCCCGTCTCCGGTTACTGGACCCAGAGCGATACGAAGACTTGGTCTCTTTAAAAGAACAAGCCAGCCACTACGCAGAGTTGGCCCCAATCGCCAATGCCCTGAACGAAGGCAAAGAACTGGATCAGGAGCAGAAGAAAATGCTCAATGACCTGCCGGGCATGGATATTGAAGGGCTAACCCCCAAAGAAATTCTCTCGGCCCTGCTGGACCGTCATGGACCGGGACGTGTCATCTTCCGCAATACAAGAGCTTCAATCCCCGGCTTCCCAGGGAGACAAGCTCACCTCCTTCCGCTGGAGCCAGAACGCGATACCGAACTTTGCTATCAGCGGATTGAAGACGAATTCCTGGCAGATGCCGGACTCTCTTCCCCGCTCGAAAAGATCGATCTTCAGCACGACCCCCGTATTCAATGGATTGCCAAATGGCTGGAAGAGAACCCGAAATCCAAACTGCTGCTCATTTGTACAACACAGGCCAAGGCATTGGCTGTCGAAGAGGCCATTCGCCATGAAACTTCAGCCAAATGCGGGATCTTCCACGAAGGTCTGACATTGGTTCAACGTGACCGCAATGCCGCATGGTTTGCCGAAGAAGATGGAGCTCGGCTTCTCATTTGTTCAGAAATCGGCAGTGAGGGGCGAAACTTTCAGTTTGTTCATGATCTGGTACTCTTCGACCTCCCGATGAATCCTGAGTTGCTGGAACAACGGATAGGCCGCCTCGATCGCATTGGGCAGACTTCCACCATCCAGATCCATGTCCCCTACCTTCGGGAATCTGCAGGTGAAGTCCTTGCCAATTGGTACCACATCGGTCTCAATGCCTTTGAGGACCATGTGCATGGAGGCATTGAAATGATGCTCAAATTTGGCAACCGTCTGAAAAAAGTCTGCCAGGAACCGGATGACATTGTGGAATGGCGAGAACTCATTGATCACACCGCCGCGGCCAGAAAAGTCATTGCCCACGAATTGGAAATTGGCCGGGACCGCCTGCTGGAATTAAACTCTCATGATCCCGCATCTGCTGAAGAACTGGCAGACGCCATTCGTGAAATTGACTCCGACCCCAGAGCTGAGCAACTCCTGCTGGATATACTCGATCTTCATGGAGTTGCCCCGGAAGAGCTGGGAAACCGTACCTACCTGTTCGACAGCCGGAAAATGGCGGAAAATGAAAAGCACCTTCCAGGCCTCCCGGACCAAAACCGCATCGGCACTTTTGACCGGGCTCAGGCATTGGGACGTGAAGATATAGATCTACTGACAGTAGACCACCCCATGTTTACCGGAGTTGCGGACTGGCTACTTGGAAGTGAATTGGGGAACAGCTCCTTTGGACTCTGGCCGGATGAAGAGGAGCCCATGCTGTTGCTTGAATTGCTCTATGTTCTCGAAACTCAGGCTCCACCCCATCTTCACGCCGACCGCTTCCTCCCACAAACACCGATCCGATTATTGGTCAACAAACAAGGAGAACGCCTGAAAATCGAGATCCCGAAACTCAAAGAAGGCACTCCCCCGCACCGCCTACTGGATGCTTCCGCCATTCGCCAGAAAGTGATTCCTGGAATGGAGCGTAAAGCCAGAGCCCATGCTGAAAAATCAGCACAAGTCATGATTGCCGAAGCCTCCAGGGACATGCACAAACGCTTGGAGCCGGAGATCAAACGCCTAGTGGCCTTGCAGGAAGTCAACCATCACATCCGCACCAGAGAAATCGAGCTGGCCACCGAACAAATGAATCAACTGGCTGAAGCTATTGAAGAAGCAACCCTGCGCCTCGACGCCGTCCGCCTCATCTTCAAAGGCCCCCCGGAAATGCTATAGTGGCGCAGGCTTCCAGCTTGCGATTCACTTCACATCCAACTGCGTCGCCAATGCTAAATGGAGACGAATCCGGTTGTCCACCCGCTGCGCCTGCAAAGACAAGTGCCGCGTCTTCGCCTCATTGGCCTGCCGTTGAGCCTGAAGTGGAGTAATGATATCAATTAAACCCTTCTGGTAACGTTCCCATGCCAACCTCTCGGCTGCGGAAAATTCTTCAACCGCCTGGCCAAGTGCTGCTTCCTCACTGGCTAAACGCACATCGGCATCCAGAGCATTTTCCACCTCCCGGAGTGCATCCAGAGCCAAAGACTCAAATTGTGCAACCGCTTGTTTGTGCAGGGCCGCGGTTTGGTGCTTACGTGCTGTGATCCTTCCACCACTAAAGAGCGGTTGGCTCAAATTACCAAGCAGAGACCACGTTCCAAAACCCCAATCCGTCAGATTCTCCAAATCCTGACTGGCCGTACCCCCAACTCCTGTAAGAGCAATGTTTGGAAAAAAGCCTTTGCTGGCTTCCCGTTCCCGAAAACCTGCTGCCAATACACGATTTTTTGCCGATCGCAGATCCGGACGGCGAATGAGAAGGTTTGCAGGGATACCCACTGGCACAGACGCAGTGATTTCCGGCAATGCCTCTCCAGGCTTTATTTTTCCGGCAGGATACCGCCCCATTAAAGTTTCCAGAGCCCGGCGGGCTTCAGCTTCCTCCCGCTCCTGGCGCTCCAACACAGCCTTCGAACTGGTCAGACTGGCTTGAGTCAGCCGTAAATCCAAGGCACTGGCCAATCCCTGTTCAAACCGTGTTTGAATGATGCCAAGATTGGCCTCGTAGCTATGCACAGTTTCTCCAGTCAATTGGGCTTGCAGACGGGAAGTGGTGAGCCGCACCCAGGCTCTGGCGGTTTGTGCGGCGATCGAAAGCCGGGCATTGGCAAAGTCCTCAAGTGCAGCATCTGCAGAAGCTTGTGAGGCGTGCTCCAAATCTTTGAGCCGCCCCCAAAGGTCCAATTCCCAGGAGACCACAGCGTCCGTTATGTAGTGATTCGCAATAAAAGTGCTGCCGCCGAAAAATCGACCGAAGGAGGGACTGGTGCCCAAGTTGTACATCTGGCGATTGGCCTGACCCCGACCAATCAATTGTGGAAGTCGGCTGGCTCTGGATGTTCGAACCTGAGCTTGAGCAGCTTCAACCAAAGCTTCTGATGAACGTAGAAACGGGCTGTTGTCCAAAGCTTCAGCAATCAGTTCAGGAACTGGAGTGCCTGCAAAATCCTTTGAAGGAAAACGCAAATCCACAAAATCCCCATCCGCTTCAGGAGACTCTGCCTGCCATTGACCCGGCACCTCCATTGTCGGTGGCACCAAAGCCTCCCTGTCCACCAAACAGCCTCCCAGCAAAATTGACAGATACACCGGCCAGCTTCGCTTTAATTGAAATATGGAGGAGTTTTTTTCGGACATGCTCTCAGAGGTGGCCTTTTCAGACAGTGGAGTCGAGTTTGAAAACTTCAACTTTCCTCGGCTTGCAGTTTTTCCAGCACTACAATAAAAAGCACACCTTCTAAACCATACGATGAAACCCACACATTGGTTCACCCCTCTCCTACTCTTCTCCATTTTGGCCAACCCGCTCATTGGGCAGAATTTCTTTAACCCGTCCGACCTGACCAAAGCGTTCAGCACCGAGCAGGAAGATAACATCGAAGTTTCGCTGGTCAGCGAAGCGGAGACCCTTGTGCCGGGTAAAACCTTCTGGGTGGCGACCAAGTTGGTCGTCGATGAAGGTTGGCACCTTTATTGGCTGAACCCAGGAGCGGCTGGAGCCAAACCAACGATTAAGTGGGACCTTCCTGAAGGGTTTTCCGCAGGAGACATTCATTGGCCCGCACCAGAAAAGTACGTTCAGAAAGGATTGGTCAGCCACACCTATCACGGAACTCTCTATTTGATGACTCCAATCAGTGCACCCGAAACAATCGAGGCTGAGTCTGTGGAACTAAAGGCAAAGGTGCGATACACCATCTGCTCCATTGAATGTAAATTTGGCAGCAAGGACGTCAGCCTGACTCTCCCAATAGGTGAAGAAGAAACCCAAAATGAAGAAGTGTCGGCCGCCTTTGCCTCAACAAGGGAGCATTGGCCCAAATCAGGAGACGCTCTCTCGGCCAAAGCTGAATACGATGACCAGCAACTGGTCCTTGAATTTACGGATCAGTCAACTCCCGCAACGGCAACCATTGCCGCCAAAGATGAGAAAGAAAAACCAACGGCCTCCCTGTCCCTTGGGATCCTCGGTTTCGCCTTCATTGGAGGAGCCATTCTCAACCTGATGCCCTGCGTGTTCCCTGTCATTGGGCTAAAAATCATGGGATTCGTCACCAAAGCCGGTGAAGATAAGAAGACCATCCTGATGCATGGTTTCGCCTACACGGCGGGCATCCTGATTTCCTTTTGGATTCTGGCTGGAGTACTTCTCATTCTTCGGCAAGGAGGGACGGAATTAGGCTGGGGATTTCAACTGCAGGACCCCAGATTCGTATTCGCTTTGTGCATCCTGCTTTTGGTTTTTGCATTGAACCTGAGCGGTTTGTTCGAGATCGGCACATCCCTGATGGGAGCCGGCAACAATCTCTCCAACAAAGGAGGTATGCAGGGATCATTTTTCTCAGGAGTCCTAGCCACCGTCGTTTCCACACCCTGTGCTGCCCCGTTTCTTGCTCCGGCACTGGGAGCCGCACTGACACTGTCAGCGTCAGGTTCATTCACTGTCTTTACTGTCATCGCCTTAGGGCTTTCTGCTCCTTATCTCCTTTTTTCGGCATTTCCCAAATGGATCGAAAAACTGCCCAAACCCGGTCCCTGGATGGAAACTTTCAAGCAATTCATGGCATTCCCCCTTTATGCAACTGTGGTATTGCTGGCCTGGAACCTTGCCGCCCAAGTGGAGCCGTTTCATTATTTGGGAATCCTGTTGAGTTTCGTGATGATTGCCTTTGCCGGCTGGATGTATGGACGCTGGTTCCGCAAAGGTTGGGCCAAAATCACAGCAGGAGCTCTACTTGTGATCTGTATAGTCATGCCTTTCCCGGAGGCTCCACCCAAACCGGAACCCATCGCGGTCCAATACGACGACCTTTACTTTTTCCCGGAGCTACCACTGACAGAACTCCCGGAAAACCAAAAGTACATCACCGTCGCAGCTGGCCAGTCATTTGTGCAACTCCCTCTTGCAGAATATTTTGACAGCGAGATCGAGTCCGCCAAAGGCAGGCTTCGTGGCATACTTTTGTTGAAAAGCGGAGAAGAAGAACGCCACCTCGCCATTGATGCACCTCTCGAACAAGTCAAAGTTGCCGGGAAAGCACTGGCTGCCGCCCAAAAAGCAAGCGGCGGAAAAAAAGCCGGTAAAATTCCTTGGGAAACTTGGTCCCCTGAAGTCGAGAAACAATACCTCGATGCAGGGAAACCGGTCTACATCGACTTCACAGCAAGATGGTGCCTCACTTGCCAGACCAACAAACTGGTCGCCCTCTCTTCCGAAAAAGTGGCAAACCAATTTAAGGAAGCAGGCTTGGTTCCCTTGAAAGCCGATTGGACCAATCGAGGCCCCGTCATTGCAAAAGAATTGGCCAAATACAACCGGGCCGCCGTTCCTTTCAACGTCATCAAATTCCCCAATGAGAGCGACCCCATTGAGCTACCGGAAGTTCTCACCGAAGGCATTGTCCTGAATGCGGTGAAGAA